>JAZBOW010000096.1:0-2589 GCA_036351335.1 Bacteroidales bacterium
GGATGAGGTTCAACACTGATTACGGCCATGCCTCCTGCAATATCCGTTGGAAAACTTAACATCGCTGGTGCGTTCATTAAAAAATCTTCACCCGGGAAAAATCCATCTGTTCCGTTTACATCCGGTAGTGCCATGCTGCCACTGAAAGGGGCTGCATCATCTGTTGCTGCTACCTTGGTAAAAGTGCCTGTTGTTACAGGTTTTCCATCCATCACCACCCAGCCTTCATATTTCCAGCCTTCTGGTAGCTGGGGTAGATCCAATCCTACGGTAGGACTGCCGGTGGAAAGATCCAGGAACCAGATGCCACTGTTTTCATGTGTATCAGTTCCATCAGTAGGTGTGGCCAAAATGTATTTTCCTGCAGCATTCATAAAGTCGCCTACTGGCGCAATCGACAATAAAGCATTGGCTCCGGAAAAATCGCCTGCCATCATTTTTGTGGCAGCAGGCGCCGGGTCCGAATCGTTTTTAGGCTCGATGGATAAAACAAAAGTTGTTGCATTATCAACATCTGACGCATTCAACTCAAACATGGTTTCAGATAGATTGCCATTCGCATCCACTGTAAAAGTGCCTGTCGAAACAGGTGAACCGTTAACGATCAGCCAGCCTTCGTATACATAATCAGCACCGAGGTCTTCCAATCCGTTCATGTTTACTGTAATATTCTTCATGCTTACTTCAGGGTCTTCATCTTTTTTACATGATGAGATAAGAAGTAATCCGATAATTGCCATCAACATTAATTTCTGTGTTTTCATTTCTAGTTTAATTTGTGAATAAATAGTGTTGTTGATAGTGCATATGAAAAGAAAACAGAAATGGTTGTCTGGGCATTAAAAAATATAGATAATTCCTATTTTAAGATTAAAACCATGTACATACGTGGAAAGGTTATCCTGAAGGTTAACCTTGGTAATATTACCGAAGTATCTGACAGAACCATTGACCTGTAAAGCTTTTGAAAATTGATAGCTGACGCCAGTACCAAGGTAAAAATTAAGGTAATTTAAAGTATAAGAAGGGTAACTGGTCATTGTTTCACCAACCACATCCATATCATGACCTTTGTGTAAAATACGTGAAGAAAAACTGGTGCCATCTCTCAGGGCACGATTGTAGGCTATTCCTGTTTCAGCAAACCAATTCACATGCGAAAAACGCATCAAATTATATTCCAATCCTAATGGAATGGATAAGTACCGAACTTCCTGATGTGTTTCCAATATCGAATTCATCAATTCACCATCAGGAATTTCCTCGGTGGCCGGAAAACGATAGGTTATTTCAGTGTTAATTTCTCCAAAAGGCGTGGGCATCGGAACAGGTGAAGTGTTTTCCTTTTTACCATTACCCATCAGGTGTTCTGTAGAGGTATCATATCCAAAATCAACCACTGATTTCGACCAACTCCTGATCTCCGACTTTTCAACACCTGCTACCAGGATAAATCTATTTGAAAGATGATATCGTGCCTCAAATCCCCAATTGCTGACATATAAATACATGTTACCGGTTTCCATAAAACCAGTATTCATCTCACCACGTAGAGAAGTTGATGTGAAAGTAGGTTTGAAAAACAAACCGATACCGAATTTGCCTTTGTTATCGAAAGGCTCAGGTTTATTTTTTTCCATTTCAGCAGGTAAAGGAAGCGCAATAGTATCTTTTCTCGGAAGAAGTGTTTCATTATTGAGTGATGAAAAATCAATAGTTTCAGATGAAAGAACGGCGATTTCTATTTGAGGTCTTTTTTTAAGTGAAGTTTTATTAAACAAGGTAGTTTGAGAAGGCTTTTTTTGATTTGTATCAAAACCTGTTGAATGAGGAATGCTATTTTCAACTTGACTGATGTTAGCTTCAGTGCTTTGGGTAGATTTTGCGTTGGATGTACTGGCGTTATCTGCAATAACTCCAGATGGATCAGACTGACTATCATATCCCAATCCGTCCGTGTCAGATTTATCGGGATTATTATAAGTTGCATTTGACGTGTTTTGGGGATATTGTGAAATGTTTTTTTCAGCTAATGATTCTGTTTCGTTTTCGATCAAAGAAATATCTGTTTGTCCCGTTGGCCACAGGATAAAAGCCAGTCCGGCCAGCACTATGAAAGCCAGGATATACAAATACTTCCATGGGATAAACAGCCCTTTCTTCTTCGAAATTTCAGGCAAGACCTTCTCCCAAACATCATCTGAAGGAACATTCCACTTGTCCTCACCAGGCGTATCCTTTGATAGATGTTTCTTAAAATATGACTCTAAATTATCTGCCATTTCTTTAATCTTAATACTGCAACACTTCCTCTAACTGGTTGCGTAACATTTTTTTTGCTTTTAACAGTTGTGTTTTTGACGTGTTTTCTGATATGGATAGTTTTTCAGCTATTTCCCTGTGTTTATAACCTTCTATCACGTACAGGTTGAAAACGATCCTGTAACCATCAGGTAATTGCTGTACCATTGTTGTTAATTCTTTCGCTCCCAGTTTTCCAAATACATCTTCCGGGTAGGAAAGCCGATCTTCATAATTATCAATGGACTGGTTGAAATCGAATTTTTTCCATTTTCTCAAATATTGCAA
>JAZBOW010000097.1:0-2446 GCA_036351335.1 Bacteroidales bacterium
GCCGGATAAAAAGTGCATAGAAAAAGGTCAAACGCATCCTCAAAAGTGAGCACACGTCCATTTCGGCGGTCTAAGAGCAAATGCCTTTCCTGGCCGCCATATAGAACACATCCTGGGCATCATGGCCGAATTGGAACCCAGGGTGATCTCGATGATATCAAACCAGTGCTTTTGAAATGTGGCGATGAAATCCTCGCATCATTCGGCAAGAATAAAGGCAAAAATAATTGGTGAGTAACGCGTAGGGCATAGAAATGGCAAAAATAAGGATAGTTTGACTTCTTAAGTAAGTTTGTTTATGCAGTGTGAACTTCAATTGGGGTAATATCATGGGATTTTATTCAGAATATTTAGATAAGCACCTCAATTTTGATCAGATCACGCAAGAGAGAAAGAAACATCTTAAGCGAATATCTCGGATAAGAGGCGGTCGTGATATCCTTGTTTACGCTAGCGACTTAACGAAATCCAACGCCAGTATATCAATTGATTATTCTGACCTGCTGCCATTTCAGGATCAATTAGTAAATCTGGAAGGCGAACAAATTGATATTATACTCGAAACCCCAGGGGGATTTGCTGAAGTAGTAGAAGACCTGGTTAAACTCGTCCGAAACAAGTATGAAAAAGTCGGCATAATTATACCAGGTTATGCTAAAAGTGCCGGTACTATCTTTGCAATGGCGGGTGATGAAATTTTGATGGGTCCTATGTCAGCCCTCGGACCAATTGATGCCCAAATTGTAGCTAATAATAAACGATTTTCAGCCGAAGCATTCTTAGAGGGTCTTGAGAAGATCAAAGAAGAAGTTATTAAAGAAGGAAAGTTGAATCCTGCCTATATACCGATTCTGCAGAATATTTCGCCGGGTGAAATACAACATTGCGAAAATGCTCAAAACTTTTCCAAAAAACTTGTTACCGACTGGTTAAGCAGGTATAAATTCAAATATTGGGATAGGCACAGTACCACAAGTAAGCCCGTAACTGGCAAACAAAAACAGAAACGAGCAAATGAAATAGCCAGGATCTTATGTCAGCAATCAAAATGGCTAACCCATGGACGCTCAATAAAAATCGACGATTTTAAAAAGTTGCGGCTAAAGATCACTGATTTCAGTGCCGAAAAAGAATTAAATGAATCTATTTTGAGGTATTATACACTATTAAGAATGAGCTTCGAAACAACTATTTACAAAATATTTGAAACGGTGGAATCGCAAATTTATAGGTTTGCCGTAACACCCGGCCAAAGGCCGCCAGAAGGCCAGCAAGGCAAGTTTGCAGAAATCAAATTTGAGTGTCCGAAGTGTAAAGAAAATTTTCTGATTCAGGTCAATTTGGAAAAGAACGTGGATTTGTTAAATGGCCGCATTCCGTATCCTGTAGGTAATGACATTTTCAAATGTCCGAATTGCAAAGCTGAGAGCAACATAAGCACCATACGACTACAGATTGAAGCGCAGTCTGGAAAAAAAATTGTTAAATAACGGAGGCAGACCATGAATGAAAAAAAATATAACTTTACTATTCTGTTTAAAAAACTAAAACAAGCGAGAAAAGAGCAGGAGCAAATAGCCAATTTAGATTTCATTGTCAGCAGTGAAATTAAAGAGCAAATTAGGCAATTAAAGGAATATTATGACGCTTCATCGCAAGAATTGGAAACATATACTCGATCTTAATATCATCGCACGAAAGTCAGGGCACGGTGCACAAAAAAATGTGCATGGGGGAAGGGGAACTGAAGCCACTTTATAGCATGAATGTTGCTAAATAATTACTGATACCGGAGACAAATATTACAATGGACGGCGTTCGAAAAAAAATATTGACATTTGGCTTGAACTTTCTATATTTTAAATAAAAACAGACATATAATTATACGTTTTTATCATCCCATGGTCGAATAGGCTAACATTAAATTAGAAAAAACAAAATATTTCAGTAAATTGAGCATATCAAACCACAAAGGGTTAAGATGTCATGAATAGATCAGATTTCTTGTTCGCAAAACCAAGTTTTATAGGTGGTATGGCTTCAGTGCTGGATTTGGGCGCTACGCTGGTAGTGTATAATGAATCCAGTACGCTTGCGGAGGCCGATGCCAGGGCCATGGCATCCGATTGGCAGGTTACCGGGAATGATATAAAAAATGCGACGGAGCGATGGCTTGAAGAGCATAATTCCAATGAGTAAGAATCTAAAAGGAAAAAAGAAACCCACCGTTCAACATCCTCAAAAAGTCCAGAACCAAAGTAGACCGCAACAAGCTATGCAAGTCCATAGTGAACTCCACCAGGGACCAATCCCTGCGCCGCACACTTTACAGCAATACAATGATATTGTTCCAGGGGCAGCCGAAAGAATTATTGCAATGTAACCGTCTAAGGTACCCACCTTGGATTCCGTTGCCGAACCGGTTAAAATAGCGGCAGTGATGAGA
>JAZBOW010000098.1:0-2457 GCA_036351335.1 Bacteroidales bacterium
ATATATATCAGATAGACCTTTTCTTGACATAGTGTCCTACTCTTATAAATAATCAGATTGCATGGCAATATATTATTCTGGATGCTGTTAATACATCATATTTTCTTGGTAAATATCCAATAAGTATCGGTAAGTGTCATAATTTACACTGGGTGGAATTGTATGATCCGAACCGAATATAAAACAACAATTAAGAGCCTTCATCCCTTCAATTAAACGCAATGCCTCTTTACGAACAAGATCGCGATTATTTGTTTCTAAAACTCTTACGTCCATACCTCCAACAAACACCAACTTATCTCCATAATCTTTCGCAAATTTCAACAGATCACACCCTGCCTTGACTTCCATTGGGTTCAATCCCTCGAAACCAGCCTCAATTAACATTGGTAACGCTTCGGAAATATCCCCATCACTGTGGAATATTACTGGTAGGTCAAAATCATGAAAAAAATCCACTATTTCGATGTAATATGGCAGGAACAATTCTCTTAAAATTTTTGGCGAAGCAAACAATCTGTTTTTATAAGCGAGATCATCCATGACCCAAACACCATCAGGCAATCCGTTTGTTTCAAACAAAAATGAATAATGTCGTTTGAAAAAGTCAGTATATACACGGTTAAAGTCATGAATCCAATCAGGATCCATTATCAGGTTTTGGTACATATTCAGGTCCCCCATACTAGAACGCATCACCTCCCAAACACCCACATGTCCATACCAGTTCCACCTTCCTTCAATCTCCCCCTTCTTAAAATCAATAAGATCATTCTCAAGTGTCTTTTCCTCCCACCATTTCCCATTGAACCTCTGCACATCCAGGGATAATAAAGGATCACGATATTTTTCTTCCCAAATTTCCCTGTTTTTCATGTCGAAATCTATATGCTCTGGCGTTCCAGATCGATTTTTCCACCACTTAAAGATAGCTCCTGCGCCATTGCGAGAAATAACCCACTCTTCTGTCTCTTCAAGCACTTCGTAAAAACCCGGGTTAGGCTCTGTGTCAAAAAAACCCCCGCATTTGTGTAGATCGAAATTAAAATAATCAATAGGGTCTATGGGTGAAACATTATCTCTCAATCCTGTCGATTCCTGAGGATATCCCTGTAAAACCCACGCATCCAGTGTTTCAGGCCAAAAACCCTCATATAAACCAATTCGTTCAAAATTATTCCTTGCAAACATATTGTTGACTAATATTTTTCCTGTCTGCATTCACTTGTCCTTCAATATCTGTTTTCAATAAAGACACACCATCATCTATTTACTCGTTTTCTCTACAAGACACTTTTGTTAATGCCTCCAAAGATATTTTCAACATACTTTTAATCGTAGATGAAGCAAACCCTTCATCAACGGGGCGATTCCAGGGATCAAGTTCTTCATCAGCCCCTCCCTCAACAGCAAGAATACCCCCTGCGCGGGCTTTGTACAATTCAGCCATAATAAAAACCAATGCCATCTCCATCTCAACAGCAAGCGCACCAGATTCCATCCAAATATCAGATCTCGAATCCACATACGGGGAAGGATAAAATAACCCTGATGACCAAACCACCCCTGTTCTAATGTTTTCGTATTGAACCCGGTTTGCTTCTTCGATCAACGCATTCAGCATTTGATGATCAGCCACTGCAGGAAACTCAATTGGTAAAATTTGTGAACTGACACCATCGTCTCGAATTGCCGCAGTGGGTATTACCAAAGTACCTGGACTTAGTTCATCACTCAAGGAGCCACAAGTACCTGCACGGATGACTGACTTTACACCACCCCGAAAAAGATGTTCCAATATCATACTCGCACCAGATGCGCCTACCCCATGGGAAGCCACTGTTATTTGTTTTCCTCGATAAAATCCTTCCCAGGCAAGGTATTCTCGAACCCGCCAGATCTCTCTTGGGCTTTCAAGGAGTTCGGTTGCTTCCAACACCCTCGATGAATCTCCAACAACAAGCGCCCTCTCTGGGAAAGATCTATTTTTCTTTAAGCTCATAATATTAAAATTTCCTTCGCAATTGGTCAGACTTCATAGTATTATTGTTTATTCTATTTTGCTATAACAATATAATTATAACAGGCGGCGCAAGATTTTATGTGGCTGATTTATCTACAAATACCCAGGTTATTCCACTAGAAAGTGCTTGCATATATAAGGAATAATTATGGAATTAAAAAGAGGGGCTCGGTTAATAATAAACTTTGCTAACAAAAATATCCCCCCGCTTGCCGCTTGATGGGGGGATATTTTATTTCGATTCAATTGACAAAATGGTCTATCCCCCTTTACCGCTCCCAAACCAATTCGGCAGGCCGTTAAATTAATTAGATCACAATCAGCGAGAGCCAACAACAGGGCTCTCGATCCTGCATGTGCTAGTGATTATTCTCGGTGGTATGGCAGACCCAGATAGGCCGGATTCATTCCGGCTGTTTCTGGATGAGCCCGTC
>JAZBOW010000099.1:0-31415 GCA_036351335.1 Bacteroidales bacterium
AATTGTTACAAAATGGCGCCACCTATTATATTAATGACCTGATTGAGCTAAAGAAATTCCTGTAAACTTATTTGAATTCGGCAATTACAGTTTGCTGGGCCTTCACCTTATCATTCAGTTTCACCTTCACATCCACATCCAGAGGCAGGTAAAAATCAACCCTTGAACCAAACCTGATGATCCCGAATTCACCTCCTTGTTCAGCCGCATCTTCGGGCTTTGTATAACTGATGATCCGGCGCGCCATAATTCCTGCAATTTGACGCATCATGACATCTTTTCCCGGTTCTTTTTCAATCACAATACTATTTCTTTCATTTAATTCAGACGATTTGGGATGGTAAGCAACCAGGTATTTGCCTTTATGATATTTTACATACTTAACAGCACCACTGAAAGGGTACCAGTTTATGTGGACATTAAATGGCGACATGAATACAGAAATTAGTAAGCGGTTTTCCTTAAAATATTCCTCTTCGTAAGTCTCTTCAATGGCCACAACCTTGCCATCAGCAGATGACAGAATGTGATCCGCTCCTGTATTTACATTTCGTTGTGGATAACGGAAAAAACGCATGGTCCACAGCAGGTGAATGAAGAATCCGACATAAAAAAAATAACGCACATAAGGATAAGGAATTAACCAGACCACCAGCATGGATAATACCAACAAGATTAGAAAAGTAATACCAATAATTTTATATCCTTCTTTATGAATCCGCATTACAAAATGAATTTTAAATAGATGAAAACAAAGGGTGTGGCAAACAATACTGCGTCAAACCTGTCAAGCACCCCGCCATGCCCGGGCATTAAATTTCCTGAATCTTTTACGCCGGCATTTCTTTTTAACATAGACTCCGAGAGGTCACCAATAGTTGCAGTAATAACAACAATTGCAGCTAATACCAACCATTTTGTTAAACTTAAAGAGTTAGAAAACAATGATAACACAAAGGCGGAGAGTAGTGCAAACAGCAATCCTCCGAAAAATCCTTCCCATGTCTTTTTTGGAGATATCCTTTCAAATAATTTATGCTTCCCAAAAAATGAGCCTGTCAAATATGCAAAAATGTCATTACACCATACAATGACAAGCATACTTACAAGCAAAAATCCCGGAAAGGTTTCCTGATATGAAAATGAAAAGAAGGTATTCAATAATCCAAAGGGAACTGCCACGTAAAAGTATCCTGTGAAAATTGAACCGATATGATACCAGTTGGTTTCTTTTTCATATAACTGGAAGGCAATTACTACCGGAAATATTAGAAAAATAAATAAGGCATAGGTGATATCTAATTTACCAATTCCTATGAATGCTAACAATCCATATAACAGCAATCCTAAAATGACGAAGATCATTTTATTCGCTTTACCGCCTATTCCTGTTAAAGTATAATACTCATATAAACCTATGACGGTGAATCCTCCAAAAACAATAAGAAATGCGATGGGGTGAAGCAGTATAGAACCGATGACTATTATCAGGAATACAATTCCTGATAATGTTCTGATCAGAATTTCTTTCAAGCGGAATGTGGATTAATTACATGCAAATCTATAAAATTTGCGCTTATTTCTAAATTCAGTCTGAATCTAACCTATCCATCCCATCTTGCAAAGAAAATTAGTGTTTTATTAGATTATGGTTTTGCGGGGTTCAATGAATTGGAAATTCAGATGTTTTAATGTAGGAGCTTTTATTATTTTTGCAGCCTAAAATTATATGATACTATGTTTGAAGGATTAAGTGACAGGCTTGAGAAATCATTTAAAATATTAAAAGGCCAGGGGCGAATTTCAGAAATTAACGTGGCTGAATCCATTAAGGAAATTCGTAAAGCGCTAATTGAAGCTGACGTAAGTTATAAAATTGCAAAGGAGTTTACCAACGAAGTAAAGGAGAAAGCTTTAGGCCAGAACGTGCTTCAGGCTGTGAAGCCGGGCGAACTCATGGTTAAAATAGTCCATGATGAACTGGCTGAATTAATGGGCGGCGAGCAGGTGGATATTCAAATTGATGCCAATCCTGCCGTTATTTTGGTGGCCGGATTGCAGGGATCAGGTAAAACCACGTTTTCAGCCAAACTGGCTCATTATTTAAAAACCAAAAAAGGCAAACATCCTTTATTGGTGGCAGGTGATGTTTACAGGCCGGCAGCTATCAATCAGCTCCAGGTTTTGGGTGAGCAGATCAATGTAGAAGTTTTTACTGAAGAAGAAATTAAAAACCCGGTACAGATTGCTGCCAATGCCATCAAATATGCTAAAATCAATGCAAAGAACGTAGTTATTGTGGACACCGCAGGTCGGTTGGCCGTGGATGAGGTGATGATGAAAGAGATCAGGTCTGTAAAGGATGCGATCAACCCGCATGAAATACTTTTTGTGGTGGATGCCATGACTGGTCAGGATGCAGTAAATACAGCCAAAGCATTTAATGACGAACTCGATTTCGATGGTGTGGTCCTGACAAAACTGGATGGCGACACAAGGGGAGGGGCAGCGCTCACCATCAAAGCTGTAGTCGATAAACCCATCAAGTTTGTGGGAATTGGCGAAAAGATGGATGCCCTTGATTTGTTCCATCCAAGCCGGATGGCCGACAGGATACTCGGTATGGGTGATATTGTTACGCTGGTTGAAAAAGCTCAGGAACAATTCGATGAAGAAGAAGCCAGGAGAATTCAGAAGAAAATTGCCAAAAACCAGTTCAATTTTAACGATTTCCTAAAACAAATCCAGCAGATTAAAAAAATGGGGAATGTAAAAGACCTCATGGGCATGATCCCCGGAATGGGCAAAGCCTTAAAAGATACAGAAATTGACGATGATGCTTTTAAAGGCATTGAAGCCATCATTTATTCAATGACCCCTGAAGAAAGAGAAAATCCAAAAATACTAAGCGGATCAAGAAGAAAAAGAATAGCTAATGGAAGTGGCAATACCATCCAGGAGGTGAATCGTTTGATCAAGCAATTTGCAGAAACCAGTAAAATGATGAAGATGATGTCATCGGGTGGTGGACGTGGATTATCACAGATGATGAAGGGCATTAAAAAGTAACCAACGGTTGATTTAATCAACACACATTAAAAGCAGCAGTTGCATGTCGAAAAACAAAAATGTAAAGATCATTGATGGAAAACTTACAGCCCAGGCCATCAAAGAAGAAATAAAAAAAGAAGTGGCCGGTATGATCGATAGTGATATTGCTACGCCTCATCTGGCAGCTATTTTGGTGGGTGATGATCCTGCAAGTCAAACTTATGTTGCCAGCAAGGAAAAAGCGGCACAACTTGTGGGAATTACTTCTTCTATATATAAATTTGAAAGTGATATTACCGAAGAGGAAATTTTGCAAACCATTGATTACTTAAACAATGATCCTGAAATTGATGGTTTTATCGTGCAACTGCCTTTGCCCGATCATATCAATGTGGACAAAGTGTTGAACAGCATTGACCCAAGCAAAGACGTGGATGGTTTTCATCCTGTGAATGTAGGCCGCATGGCCCTGGGATTGCCTGCTTTTATTTCTGCAACACCTGCAGGTATTCTTGAATTAATAGAAAGATACAAGATTGATACAGTTGGAAAACACTGCGTAGTGCTTGGCAGATCAAATATAGTCGGATCGCCCATGAGCATTTTAATGGCAAAAAAAGCCTATCCGGGAAATGCTACTGTTACAGTTTGCCATAGCAAGACAGAAAATATTGAAAAATACATAAAAAGTGCAGATATTTTGATTTGTGCCATTGGCCAGCCACAATTTGTAAAAGGAAATATGGTGAAGGAAGGTGCTATTATAATTGACGTGGGTATTCACAGGCTTCCTGCAGATACCGAAAAAGGTTATCGGATTGTTGGCGATGTGGATTTTGAAGAAGTTTCGAAAAAAGCATCCTACATTACCCCTGTGCCCGGTGGTGTGGGTCCCATGACCATAGCCATGTTGTTGAAAAACACACTGCTCGCTGCGAAAAAGGAATATTATAAATAGAAGTTTACGTAAGATTATTTTGCTAAGATTCACACTTATTCTTATTATCTTTTGGCTATTTGCAGGTACGGGTAATGCGCAGCAAATAGATGGCTGTACTGACCCTAAAGCTAAAAACTATGATCCTTCAGTCAATTGGAATGATGGTTCCTGCAAGTATAAGACCACTATTTACAATCCGCCTTTTAAATATCTGCTGCCAAGCGAAGTGAGTGAAACTTCCGGGTTGATCTTTTATAATAATGCACTTTGGACGATCAATGACAGTGGCAATGCACCTGTTCTATATAAACTTGCACCTGAAACAGGAGAAGTCATTCAGCGCATTCAGATAGCAAACGCTAAGAATAAAGACTGGGAAGATCTGGCCCAGGATGAGGCGTATATTTACATAGGCGATTTTGGGAATAATTCAGGAAAAAGAGACAAACTGTTTATTTACATTATAGAGAAGAACAATATTCCATATTCAGGCGACACAAATATAAAAGCGCAAACCATCGAATTTTCCTTTCCTGATCTTCCGGAAAAAACCATCAAGAAAAAAAATAATAATTTCGACTGTGAAGCTATGGTTTGCATAGGCGATTCCTTGTATCTTTTTACTAAAAACAGGGGAGACGGACAAACTAAATTGTACCGCTTGCCAAAAAAGGCGGGAAAATACGAGGCTATCTATCTTGAAACTTTTAATGTGAAAGGCCTTATCACTGGAGCCGATTATAACAGTGAACTTCAGGAGATTATTTTAGTTGGATACACCAATAAAAGCTGGCAGCCTTTTGTATGGCTATTATTCGATTACAAAGAGCATCATTTTTTTTCAGGCAACAAACGGCGCATTGATATGCTGAATATTCCGGCCACGCAAACAGAGGGCATAGCATACGTAAATGGAAGAAAAAGTGTTATTACCTCTGAGGGTCATCCCTTGTTTACGCAAACTGCCTATGATTTTGACACGGGAAAATGGATTACGGAACCTATTCAGGAAAATATCCAAACGACAAAAACTAAGGCGACAAAAAAGACTAAGAAGTGAAAATCGATAAGACAGACAAGATATTTGAAGGCGGCAGAAAGCTGCCCATCATGGAAGACTTTTACACCCTTCAGGGAGAAGGTTATAATATGGGAAAAGCAGCCTATTTTGTAAGAATTGGCGGATGCGACGTAGGCTGTGCGTGGTGCGATACAAAACAATCGTGGAATGCAAAGTTGTTCCCTCCAATCGCAATTGATGATATTATTGCCAAAGCTGCTGGAACACCAGCTAAAACAATCGTGGTTACAGGTGGGGAGCCTTCTCTTTATCCTTTAGATTACTTTACGGAACGATTACGGGAAGCAGGTGTGAAAACGATGGTTGAAACTTCAGGTGCTTACGATTTAACCGGCAAATGGGACTGGGTTTGTCTATCCCCAAAAAAGCAATCACCACCATTACAGCAAAATTTAAATCGTGCAGATGAGTTGAAAGTAATCATTCAGAAAGAAGAAGACCTGAAATGGGCTGAAGAAAATGCATCTAAAGTGAATCCTGAATGCTTGCTATTTTTACAGCCTGAATGGAGCAAACGTGACGAAATTATGGATACTTTAACCAATTATGTTATGACCAATAACCAATGGAGCATTTCGTTACAGGCACATAAATACATGAAAATCCCATAAAAGATTTATGGTTTATCGGAAAGTTATACTCATACTATTAATAATCTTTACGGGCTTTTACAACTCGAATGCCCAACAACTATTATCTGATAACAAAAAAGCTTTAAAACTTTTTAGGAGCGCCGAACAATCCTTTACGTTGGGTGAAATTGAAAAGGCTGAAAATGACCTGGCTCAGGCCCTTAAAAAAGATCCTGAATTTACCGAAGCTTGTCTATTACTTGGTGACATATATACGGAACAGGGCAATTATAAAAAAGCAATAGTATTTTATAAAAAGGCACTTAATCTATCCCCTGAATCCTTTCTTTATACTTATTATTTACTTGGATATCTGTCATTTACTATAGGGGATTATGAAAGTGCTTTAGATTATTATGAATCGTTTTTAAATACGCAAAACCTGTCAGACGAGGAAAGAATCAATACAAGAAGTCAAATAGAAAATACTGAGTTAGCCCTAAGCATTGCACAGCACCCTTTGAATATTACTCTTCGAAATATAGGTGATATCATCAACAGCAAAGCAGATGAATATATCAATTTCGTAGATGAAAAAGTTGCATTCCTCTACATGACGCGAAAGGAAGAAAATCCAGCATACTTCGAAAGCGGTAATCCCTTCAAGGAGCACTTTTATTTTGCAACATTTCTAAATGATCGTTGGGATAGCTTGCAGATTTTTTCGCTTCCCATTCCTGTAAACCTAAACACAGGGGCCATTAATTTCTCAATAGATCGGAAGCAGTTATTTTTCACAGGCTGCTCATGGCCCAATAGCTTTGGAAGTTGTGATATCTTCCAGCTTGAAAAAACAGGCAATTTTTGGAACAAGCCCAATAACATGGGCAGCACAATTAACTCAACACACTGGGATTCGCAAGCGATCTTATCTTCCGATGGGAAAACCCTTTATTTTACTTCCAGAAGAGGAGGTGGATTCGGGGGGGCTGATATCTGGAAATCGGAAAAGCAAAACAATGGCCTTTGGGGAGTACCCATAAATCTTGGCGATAACATCAACACTAGCGGTAATGAAATGGCGCCCTATATCCATGCCGATACGAAAACATTCTATTTCTCGTCTGATACAAGACCCGGGCTCGGCGGATATGATCTTTTTATGTCACGATTGCATGATGATGGCTCATGGGATAAAGCTGAAAACCTTGGAAGTCCTGTAAACTCAATATCTAATGAAATAAATATATTTGTCAGTATTGACGCAGCACGTGCATGGATATCATCAGATAGGGAAGGTGGGCATGGTGGATTTGATATATATGAATTTGAAACGGAATCCGACATTCAACCACGAATGGTGGTGTACATAAAAGGCACTGTGATTGACAAGTCGAACAATAAACCGCTGAGCGCTAGTGTATCGTTAACAAATCTCGATAAAAACACCCCGGTTATTGAACTTCTTTCCGATCCTTCTGATGGCAGTTTCTTTATAACACTATATCCCGGAACCGATTATTCTTTCAATATTACTAAAAATGGCTACCTCTTTTATTCTGAGAATTTTAATTTCAAGGACTTTTTAATTTTCAATTCCATTGATAAAATATTTGCCTTAACACCCATTCAACAAGGTAATTCAATGGTTCTTAAAAATATCTTTTTTGATTTTGACAGCGATTCATTAAAACCAGCTTCCTTTCCAGAATTGGATTTACTTACCGACTTATTACATGATAATCCAGATTTAAAAATTTCTATCAATGGCCATACGGATAACATTGGGAGTGAATCGTATAACAACACATTATCTGAAGACAGGGCGCGGGCAGTTCGTAATTACCTGATCGAAAAGCACATTGAACCATTCCGACTCTCATATAAAGGCTTTGGCGCTTCCCAACCCATCAAATCCAATGATACACCAGAAGGCCGGGCCATTAACAGGCGTACCGAGATAATAATATTATAGTGATTAATCGACTTTAATCTCTAAACCATCGTAAGCAAGGCAGATAAATTCCGGTAGTTCTTTTTCAACTTCATTGTGAAAACCCATCAGGTGGCTGATATGCGTCAAGTAAGCCTTTTCAGGTCGCAGAAATTCCAGCACCCTAACCGCTTCTTCCAAATTATAATGAGATACATGAGGTTCTTTTCGCAGTGCATTCAACACGATCACTTTACAATCCAATAATTTGGTCATTGTATCCTCAGGAATATAATTCGCATCCGTTATATAGGCGAAATTGCCTATCCTGTAGCCATACACTTCCATTTTCATATGCAACACCGGCAATACTTTCACTTTAACGTCTCCAATTTGTATCCCATTTTGAATATCATACAAATTGATGACTGGAACACCCGGATATAATTGTTCCCTGAAAGCATATGAAAATTCCTGTTTTATAGCTTCCTGATCCCTTTTGCTTGCGTAAATATCCATAGGTTTTTTTTGCAGATAATTATATGAGCGCACATCATCCAAGCCTGCAATATGGTCTTTGTGGCAATGGGTGATGAGGATGGCTTCCAGCGTTTTAACATTATTTCTGAGCATCTGGTAACGGAAATCAGGCCCGGCATCAATTACAAGGGTTGTTTTGTCCAATTCCACCAACACAGAAGACCTTAACCTTTTATCTTTAGGGGATGTGCTTTTGCAAACACTGCATGGGCATGCAATTACCGGTACACCTTGGGAAGTTCCTGTGCCTAAAAAAGTAATCTTCATTTCTGTCTAAATTGGATTGATTCAAAGGTATAAAAATGTCTATTCCCATTATATTTCTTGCTACTTTTACCGCGTATTTTTTACAATGGGCCTCATACTAAACATACAGAGAAAAATTCAGGATTACTTCATCAACCGTTTACAAGCTGAAGAAACCTTAGTTTCTCAATTTGAGAACCTGAAACAGGCTAGTAGCCTCGCAATGTTCTTTTGTATAGAAAATAAAAAAGAACTGGATCAGGTCAGGCACCTCATCCACAAAACCGGTAATGATTTTAAGAAACTGGACGTCTACGTGCTCGGAAATTCACATGAATCGTTTGACGTGATTACCAACAAATCAATTTTCTTTTTTAACTTGGATGATTTCACAATTTTCGGTAAACACAAGGAAAGGCTTGCCGGGTTTTTGGAAAGCAAAAAACACGATGTGCTGATAAGTTTTGATAAGACAGGATTACCGATCTGTCAAAAAACAATATCAGATATAAGAGCAGGATTTAAAATAGGACTCAATATTCCGGAATTAAATAATGTATTCAACCTAACGTTCGACTATAAAATAAAAGACTTCACAATTGAGAAGTTTTACGGACAGGTAATGTATTATATATCTGTACTAAACATAAAAACAACATGACGAGTACACTTTTCAACGGCACGGGAGTGGCAATTGTAACACCCTTTGATGCACAAAAACAGGTAGATTATGCTGCACTTGAAAACCTACTGAACCATATTATAAAAGGAGGTGTTGAGTTTATAGTGGCTATGGGAACCACAAGCGAGGCCGCAACTCTAGACGAAACCGAGAAAAAGGATGTTTTATCTCACGTGATAGATGTAGTTAATAATCGCCTACCCATCGTATTGGGGATCGGCGGTAACAACACTCAACAGATTGTGGAAACCATCGGAAAAACTGACTTAAGTAATATTTCAGGTATTTTATCGGTAGCGCCATATTATAACAAACCCAACCAAAGGGGTTTATACGAGCATTTTAGTGCTATTGCAAGGAGCACTTCCAAACCTATTATTCTGTATAATGTGCCGGGTCGCACCTGCTCCAATATTTTGGCAAAAACCACGTTGAAATTGGCTCACGAATTTGAACATATTGTTGCTGTAAAAGAAGCTTCAGGTGATTTTAGCCAGATCATGGAAGTTATACAGCATAAACCGGAACATTTTAGTGTATTGTCCGGGGATGACGCTTTAACACTTCCTATGATCAGCGTTGGCGCAAAAGGTGTTATTTCCGTGACGGCAAATGCCTTCCCAGAAGCATTCTCAAACATGGTACGGTGCGCACTTAATGGTACTTATGCTGAAGCAGGCGAGTTGCACTATTCACTACTTGAAACGATGGAACAATTATTTGCCGACGGAAACCCTGCAGGCGTAAAAAAAGCGTTATCGGTTTTAAATATTGCTGAAGAAAACCTGAGATTGCCACTTGTTAAGGTAAATGATGAAGTGGCTCGAAAACTTGAAAATTTAATTCAAAAAATGGAGGCTTAAACCTCAAATGTTATCATAATTATAAAAACAACAATTGTCAAATGAAAAGAATTATTCTGCTCTCAATATCGATATTTTTATTCGGGAACCTTATGCTGGCGCAATATTCAGCCATTGAAGAAGCACGAGCAATAATAAAAGAAAGAGGTGAAGTATATTTTAAATTTAATATAGATGATTCATCTTTACAATTGGATAAACTTTCAAAAGTTATTTCCATTGACAATATTAAGAATGAAAGCGTTTTTGCCTACGCTAACAAAAAGGATTTAAATCAGTTTCTGGATTTTGAAATACCTTTTCAAGTATTGACAGCACCTTCCATGCTGCACAATCCCAGAATGCTCGATTCGGATGAAGCCCTGAGAAACCGCGAATGGGATTATTATCCATCATACCAGGCTTATCTTGATATAATGGAGCAATTTACAATCGACTATCCTGACATGTGTGAATTGATAAATATTGGCATGACCAACGAAGGCCGTGAATTGCTTTGCCTCCGAATCAATAATGATCTTGAAGATGAGGCTGACCCTGAATTTCTTTATACTTCAAGCATACATGGGGATGAGTTGACAGGTTATGTGGTGATGTTAAGACTTATTGAGTACTTGCTGGAAAATTATGGAACCGATGACCAGGCAACCTTTTTGGTTGACAATATTGATATCTGGATCAATCCATTGGCAAATCCCGATGGTACATTTGCAGGCGGAAATAACTCAGTGTACGGTGCTACCCGTGGTAACGCGTATGGTATTGACATGAACCGAAACTATCCTGATCCTGAGGATGGTGACCATCCAGATGGTAATGCCTGGCAAACTGAAACCGTTCATTTTATGGAATTTGCAGAAGCGCATAATTTTGTGATGGCCGCCAATTTTCATGGAGGCGCTGAAGTGGTGAATTATCCGTGGGATACATGGTACACAAGGCATGCCGATACAGATTGGTGGGAACTGGTAAGCCGCCAGTTTGCCGACACAGCTCACGTATATAGTCCAAGCGGCTATATGACCGATTTGGATAATGGTGTGTCAAATGGTTATGACTGGTATTCCATTTCCGGAGGCCGACAAGATTACATGAATTACTTCCACCATTGTAGAGAAGTGACGCTCGAAGTTTCTGGCGTAAAATTGCCTCCTGCCAACCAACTACCTGGTTTTTGGGAATATTTGCACCGTTCTTGCCTGAATTATATGGAACAGGTGTTATACGGCTTTCGCGGCACCATCACAGATGCTTCAAATAACAACCCGATAATCGCGGAAGTATTTATATATGATCACGATGAGCTTGAAACGCAAGTTTACAGTAGCCTGCCTGCCGGCAACTACCATCGTCCGATAAAGGGAGGCTTATATAATGTAACTTTTTCAAAGTTCGGATACTTTCCCGAGACGATTGAAAATCTCGAAATTTATGATAATGAAATTGAGTTGCTGGATATTGAACTACATCCGATTACGGAGTTAACCGCTGGTTTTGAAGCCAATAATACCTTATTTGGAATTGGAGGTACGGTTGATTTTTCAGATCAATCATATGGGACTGGCATAAGCGAGTGGAAATGGTTGTTCGAGGGGGGTACTCCTGAGAGTTCGTTTGAACAGAATCCGCAGAATATTTTATACAGTGAAGCCGGTGATTTTGACGTATCCCTAACGGTATATGATAACGATGGGGATTCAAGTGTACTTATGATTGAAAATTATATAAAGGTGAGAGAGATTCTAGAGATGGACAATGAAACTATTTCCAGATGCAATGTGCTTTTTTATGATGCCGGAGGAGATAATAACTATGGCGATAATGAGAATTACACCATGACGATCACACCTGATGCAGACTTATCTTGGTTGCGGGTTGAATTTATGGAATTTAATGTGGAATTCCAGAGCAATTGCAATTATGATTACCTCGAAATTTATGACGGGAGTGATATGAACGCACCTTTATTGGGTAAATGGTGCGGAACTGATTCACCCGGAATGATTGTAGCCGATAACGAAGATGGTGCTTTGACTTTCTACTTTTCTTCTGACCAGAACACTACAAATTCGGGCTGGAAAGCATTGGTAAGTTGCGATACAAGTGTGGGTATTTCAGATTCAAACGATCCTAAAATTCGACTCTATCCCAATCCAGTGTCTGACTTGTTGAGAATCGAAACCGATTTCGAGATAGAATTTATTAACGTTTCTGATGCGAGTGGAAGGAAATTTATCTCTGAAAATGCAAATTCAAAAAACGTTTCGATTGATTTAAGCAGCTTACAGTCCGGTATTTATATCGTACATGCAGTTGGTAAAGATGCTTCTGCTATTTCTAAAATAATTAAAAGATAGTGTACTTTCCTGCCTGCAAAATCACCAATTCATAAGTATTTCATTGTTAAATACAACACGAAGGGTAAAAAATAAAAATACTGCAATTCCAATAAGAGGCCACGATAATGTGGTCTCTTTTATTTCCTCATCAAAATATACAGCGTCCATTTTCGATACCAGAATGGCGGAAATTGTTATGATCAGCGCTAATCCAATCCATATGTATGTTTCCGTGATCTGTATCTGTGGAATAAAAAAAATAACCAACAATACAGCTCCAATGATAAAGGGAACAATTATCTGAGCCATGATAAAAAACGGATAATTATTTTCATCCAGCTTATTAAAATAGGAATTGGCACTAAATACGATTCGTTTCGCCATAATTAATGAGGTAATCATGATACCGAAAAAGCCCATCATGGCCATCATGAGCAATTGAGAATCGTTGAAATACATCCATAGAAATAAGTGTGCGATGCGTATCTTGAAAATAATACCAATGATGATCCCTGAAAATACAAAATTTAAGGCATTCAGGGTAAGCCACAACAAAAATATCTTCACTTTTTCTTCATCTTCTGACATCGAAGAGTATGCCAGAAGAGCGAGGAGACCGGTAATAAAAACAAGCAGGGGACCAACTCCGTATATTACTTTTACTGAATCAGGCGTCCATTCTGAAGGTGCCACGTGGTAGACGATGCGGCTAAAATCAAAACTAATGCCATGCTCAAACATACCTGCACTGAAAATGATGGAAAAGTGGTTTAAATAAAAAACCAGCAAATAGGAAATAATAAATGCGGCAGTTGAATTCACGACAATAATCCAAAAATTCTTCCTGCTCAATTTATTATTAGCAATCATATTACAAACCTAAAAAAAAACCGGCTACTCAAGTAATGAATAACCGGTGTATATCAGCATTTTTTCTTTTTATTTTACAACTTGTACTTTCAATTCTTCGCTATATGCTTTATTTTCCAGCTTTTCTTTCACTTCAGCAAATGCATTTACCGTGTAGTTTACATCTTCCAACGTATGTGCAGCTGTTGGTATCAACCTCAATAAAATAACGCCTTTAGGTACCACCGGGTAAACTACAACAGAGCAGAAGATATTATAGTTTTCTCTCAAATCATAAGTTACCTGAGTTGCTTCACCCACAGTTCCGTGCAGCATCACTGGGGTTACAGGCGATCCAGTATCACCTGTGTCAAATCCTTTCTCCTTTAAACCACTCTGCAGTGCATGTACAATTTTCCATAGTTTTTCGCGGTGTTCAGGTTGGTCTCTTAACATTTCCAACCGTTTCATCGAGCCGATCACCATAGGCATAGGTAATGATTTTGCGTACACCTGCGATCTCATATTATATTGCAGATATTTTATCACACCTTTCTTCGACGCTATAAAACCACCAATCCCTGCCATCGACTTGGCAAAGGTTCCGAAATAGAGATCTACCTTATCCTGCACACCAAAATGTTCATCGGTGCCGGCACCCGTGGGGCCCATGGTTCCAAAACCATGCGCATCATCAATAAATAATCTAAAGTTGAATTTATCTTTTAAAGCTACAATTTCATCAAGTTTACCCAATCCACCAGTCATACCATAAACACCTTCAGTTATCACAAGAATGCCGCCACCTGTTTTTTCAACAATGCGTGTAGCCCTTTCCAACTCTTTTTCAAGATTCTTCATGTTGTTATGTGGATACACAAACCTTTTACCAAAATGTAAGCGCATACCATCAATGATACAGGCATGTGCTTCAGAATCATATACTATAACATCTTTACGGTCGACCATCGCATTGATAATAGACACCATGCCCTGGTAACCAAAATTCAGTAAATAAGCTGCTTCACGATTGACAAATTTTGCCAATTGCTGCTCTAGTTCTTCATGCTTGGTGGTATGACCCGACATCATCCGAGCTCCCATCGGATACGCTAATCCCCATTCTTTGGCAGCTTCGGCATCTGCTTTTCTAACTTCGGGATGGTTACCCAATCCCAAATAATTGTTCAAACTCCAAACCAGTCTTTCTTTACCCTGGAAAATCATTTTATTTGAAAGCGGCCCTTCCAGCTTTGGAAACATATAATATCCTTCGGCCTGAATAGCATACTTGCCTAATGGCCCCATCGCCATTTCACATTTATCAAATACGTCCATAAATTTTTAAGCTTAATGTAAGCTACAAAAGTATGAAATTTAAAGGTTTAGAAGAAAAATAGCCTGTTAAATTACACACAATTCTACTATCCGTATGATGAGCTATTTCTATCGTTTTCATTCACAGTTAATTCCAAATTTTTAGGAACGTTTTAAAAGCAATTTTTGTTAAAAAAATTTAAAACTTGAAATAATATCCACTAAGTAATAATCCTGTGCTAATTTCGTTTTGTACTTCGACAATTTGTTATATTTTTGCACGATGTTAAAAAAAGCCCTGTATATATTATTAATCGTTGGTATATTGATATTTAGCTATAGCTGTAAAAGTTATAATAAGACTCTTAAGAGTGCCAATAACGAATTAAAATATGAAACCGGAATTGACCTTTATGAAAATGGCGATTTCAATAAAGCATTGCAATTTTTTGATGTACTTAGGGCTGTATACAGGG
Organism: Bacteroidales bacterium; assembly: GCA_036351335.1. Classification (GTDB taxonomy): domain Bacteria; phylum Bacteroidota; class Bacteroidia; order Bacteroidales; family F082; genus UBA4459. Next base: position 14,890 of record JAZBOW010000099.1, read on the forward strand.
GAACGGACAGGGGAGAGACGCTGGCATATTATACAGCCAACTGCTACTTTCAGCTTAAAAACTATGAAATAGCCAGTCACTATTATAAACAATACGCTCAAATGTATCCAATGGCTGAAAAAGCTGAAGAAGCGAGTTTCCTCAGCGCATATTGTAACTATCTGGCCTCACCAAGGCCAACACTCGACCAGAGCAATACATTTTTAGCGCTCAAAGAACTCCAGCTTTACATTGATATGTATCCCAAAAGCACCAGGGTTGACGAGGCCAATAAATTAATGGATGACCTACGTAAAAAGCTGGAAGTAAAAAATTACAATATTGGTAAATTGTATTACCGTATGGAAGATTTTCAAGCCGCTATCACCTCCTTCCAAAATTTATTGGAAGACTATCCTGATACAGAGTTTAAGGAAGAAGTTCTTTACTATATCGCGAAAGCTTATTATGTTTATGCCGAAAAAAGTGTGTATTCAAAAAAGGAAGAGCGTTACGAAAAAACCGTAGAAGCATATAATAATCTTTTATTCCTTTACCCTGAAAGTGAATATTTAAAAGAGGTTGAATCGATTAATGAAAATGCAAGAAATAAATTAAGTAATTAAAATATATAACTAAATGGACTATAAAAAAATTAAAACGGAAACAACTGCTGTAACCCGTCAAAAAGACAGTTTTTACGAGCATACAGAAAATATATATGAAACTGTTGTTGTTTTATCAAAAAGGGCCAACCAGATAGGACAGGAGATTAAGCAGGAACTTGATCAGAAGATTGCAGAATTTGCACCTGCAACAGACAACCTGGAAGAAGTTTTTGAAAACCGTGAGCAAATTGAAATTGCCAAATTCTATGAAAGCCTTCCAAAACCTACACTATTCGCGATAAATGAATTCCTGGGTAATGATATTTACATGAGAAATCCTCATAAGGAAAAAGGTGGCTTTTAGCCCTTAACATGTTACGAGGAAAAAAAATAATCATCGGAATAACAGGCAGTATTGCCGCTTATAAAATTCCATTTTTAATCAGACTTTTAAAGAAAGCCGGCGCGGAAGTACAAGTAGTAATGACTCCTTTTTCGGCTGAATTTGTGACACCCTTAACACTATCGACCCTCACTGAAAAGCCGGTTTTAACTGACTTTTTTGATAAAGGCGATGGCAGTTGGCACAGTCATGTCGACCTGGGTTTATGGGCCGATCTGATCCTTGTAGCACCGCTGTCAGCTAACACGATGGCTAAAATGGCTACAGGAGTAGCCGATAACCTACTACTTACTGTACTTCTTTCGGCGCGTTGTCCGGTGTATTTTGCCCCTGCCATGGACCTTGACATGTACAAACATCCTTCAACAAAAAAAAATATTCTCACCCTACAATCCTTTGGATACAAATTGATTGATCCAACTGAAGGAGAACTTGCAAGCGGCCTAAAAGGCTTTGGCAGACTTGAAGATCCGGAGAAAATTTTCTCAATTTTAAAGAAAGCTTTAAGTCCCAATTCCAAACTTAAGGAAAAGAAGGTGCTTATTAGTGCCGGCCCAACTTTTGAACCGATTGATCCGGTGAGGTATATTGGCAACAGAAGTTCCGGTTTGATGGGCATTGAACTTGCAAAGGCATTTGCGAATAAAGGTGCATTTGTGACACTGGTGCTGGGTCCAACCCACTACGATGTGCATCATCCATCCATCCAAGTTGAGAATGTAACTTCAGCAAATGACATGTACGAAACGGTTATTAATTCATTTAAAAATGCTGAGATTATTGTAATGGCGGCCGCTGTGGCAGATTTTACACCTGAAAAAGTAGAAAAAGAAAAAATTAAAAAATCGGGGACAAAGCGCACCTTACAGCTTAAGCCTACAGTTGATATTTTAAAAGAACTTGGGAATAAAAAACATAAAGATCAAATTCTGATTGGATTTTCACTTGAAACAGAAAATGAAAAGGAAAATGCTACGAAAAAACTGAAGTCGAAAAATCTGGACTTGATCGTTCTTAATTCACTGAGAGACAAAGGTGCCGGCTTTGAAACCGTGACCAATAAAGTGAGTTTGATTGATAAAAGAAAAAAAATTACTGAAATTCCGCTCAAACTTAAATCAGAAATCGCTGAAGATATCGTTACTTATATTGAAAACGAATTAATATCAGAATAATGGTCAAGAGAATCCTGGTTGTTTTAACGATTATCATGTTTGCTAAAAATATATTAGCCCAGGAATTTTTGTGCAATGTACAAATACAGACCCCGAGAATCGAAAACGTTGACAGAAGTGTATTCGACAATATGCGCACATCCATTTTTGAATTTCTGAATACCCGAAAATGGTCCAACTTCAACTTGAAAATGGAAGAACGTATTACTTGCACCATGATCATTACCATTGATGAAGCAATTTCGACAGACGACTTCAATGGTAAAATTAATCTGGTACTCGAAAGGCCTATCTACGGCACTGATTATACTTCTGTGATCATTAATGTGGTTGATAACGATGTACGGTTCAGGTATGTTCCCAACCAGCCCATGGAGTTTATTGACGGGTCCTACACCAATAATCTCACGTCTATACTCGGATTTTACGCGTATCTGATGCTTGGACTTGATTTTGACACCTATTCACTCGAAGGAGGAACTTCTTTTTATGAAAAAGCACTGGCTACAGCTACTGCCGCGCAAAGTGGCAATGAATCTGGATGGCGTGCTTTCGAAGGCCCCAAAAACAGGTACCAACTTGTAGAAGGTCTCTTGAACAGTTCTTACAAACAAATTCGCACATTTTTGTATGAATATCACAGGAAGGGTATGGATGTAATGTCAAAAGATAAAACAAGCGGCCGCGAAGCCATCTCAAAAACCTTGGAAAACCTGAAATTAGTGTACGATAAAAGACCAGGCCTTTATGTACTTCAAGTAATGACCGAAGCCAAGAGAGACGAGATCATCAACATATTTAGAGAAGCCAGTCCTGCCGAAAAAACAAACATGATCACTATTATGAAGGAGATTGATCCGGCAAGCGGTTCAAGATATCTTGAGGTGAACAACTAAATGCTGCCAATTCTTTTCTAAATTTGTTTCTTAATTTGCTTCCGGTATTATGCTCAAGTCCATCACTATTCAGAATTATGCATTAATTGAGAAAGCTCATATTGAATTTAATTTGGGTTTTTCAGCAATAACAGGTGAAACAGGTGCCGGTAAATCGATTTTACTGGGTGCCTTAGGACTGATTCTTGGCAACCGTGCTGATCAAAAAGCGATAAAAGACACGCAGAAAAAATGCATTGTTGAAGGGGAGTTCATCCTGGATCATATTGACATTAAGCCCTTTTTTCAACAAAATGACCTAGACTTTGAAGCCGTAACCCTTCTTAGAAGAGAAATCAATAATTCAGGAAAGTCCAGAGCTTTCATCAACGATAGCCCCGTGAGCCTGAATGTTCTCAAAGAACTGGCTGAACAGCTTGTAAATATTCATTCTCAACATCAAACCCTTAACCTTGGAAAAGTTGATTTTCAGTTAAATGCCCTGGATGCCTTCATAAATGATCCTGATTTACTGATTGAATATCAACGTCTGTTTGAATCATTCAAAAAACTCAAAAGCCATCTGCAACAGCTTAAATTGAGCAATGAAAAGAGGAAAAAGGATGAAGATTATTTTAAATTTCAACTTACGGAGTTAGAATCTGTCAAACTTGATAAAAATGTGCTTTCGGAACTTACAGACCGTGAGAATTTTCTTTCCAATGCAGAGGAAATCGCATCAGGTATTAAGCAATGCATGGGATTATTGGATGAAAATGAACCCAATGTCATCCAGAAACTTTCAGAAGTACAGACTACCCTCAATAAGCTGGCTGGCTTTCATTCCAACATAAAATCGATATCTGATAGGCTTCACTCGGTCTGGATCGAAATGAAAGATATTACGGCAGAAATAAATCACATTAGCGATGATGTTGAATTCGATCCACAGGAATTACTGGATATTAAAAATAAACTCGACAAATACTACAGCCTCCAACAAAAGCATCACCTTAAGTCAATAGAGGAGTTAATTGTGCTAAAAAATGAAATCAAGGAAAAATTAAATTCCATTGAAACAATTGATGATGAAATAAAAGAATCGGAAGTATTGCTAAAAAAGCAAGAAGCACAAATTCTTGCATTGGCTAATGAGTTACATAAACAACGGGCAAAATACGCCGAATTGATGTCAAAAGAAGTAAAGGAAATCCTTAAAAAGCTCGGAATCAACAATGCTGAATTTGTAGTTCAAGTAGAAAAAAATAACGACTTAAATGGCTCAGGAATCGACGAAGTTGCCTTTCTTTTTAGCGCAAACAAAGGAGGTAAGCCTGAGCAGTTGTCGGCTGTGGCAAGCGGTGGGGAATTATCCCGATTAATGCTTGCGATCAAATCGCTAATTCATCAAAAGCATATTCTTCCCACTGTGATTTTTGATGAAATTGATGCTGGTGTCTCAGGTGAAATTGCAGGTAAGGTGGGCAGTATTCTTAAAAAGATGTCAGAAAAACACCAGGTGCTGGCCATCACACATCTGCCTCAGATTGCTGCCAAAGCGGAATATCATTATAGTGTGTATAAAACTGAAGATACTGACACCACAAGTACAAGAATAGAATTACTGGATAAACACGGCAGGATAGAGGCTATCGCAAGAATGCTAAGCGATGAAAACCTTACCAATTCCAGCTTGATGGCAGCCCGTGAGTTGTTAGGTAGCTTAGGTTAAACGATAACTTTGGTCTATTGACTTTTAGATTCTCCAGTTGGAATGCCTTCGGTTAATCTTTGGTCTTCAGTCTTCACCCTATTATCCCAAAGTGACTTTTATACCCATTTAATACAATAACGATTTTTCGCGGAGAGAGATTTAGATATTCTTTTATCTTTGCTGTCTATAACGAGTCTAAATAATTTGTTGTTATGTCATACAATCTTTTAAAAGGTAAAAAAGGGATCATTTTTGGCGCACTGGATAACAAGTCGATTGCCTGGAAAGTGGCAGAAAAAGCATATGCTGAAGGTGCCGTTTTTACTTTGAGTAATACACCTACCGCACAGCGTTTTGGTATGCTTGATGAGCTTGCAAAAAAGACAAATTCTGAAATTATTTTAGCGGATGCAACAAGTGTCAAAGATTTGACAAATGTTTTTAACAAATCAATGGAGATATTTGGCGGCAAGGTTGACTTTGTGTTGCACTCCATAGGTATGTCGCTAAATGTGCGGAAAAAACGTGTTTACAATGATCTTGACTATAATTTTCTGAATAAAACCCTTGATATTTCGGCCGTTTCATTTCACAAATTGTTGCAGGTAGCTTTCAAACTCAACGCGATCAAGGATTGGGGATCAGTGGTTGCTTTATCTTATATAGCTGCGCAAAGGACCCATTATGGTTACAATGACATGGCAGACGCAAAAGCATTACTTGAATCAATTGCACGAAGTTTCGGTTATATTTATGGCCGCGAACGGAAGATCAGGGTGAATACTATTTCGCAATCGCCTACGAGAACTACTGCTGGATCAGGTGTAAAAGGCGTAGAGGGCTTGATAGATTTTACCGATCGCATGTCGCCACTTGGCAATGCCGATGCAGATGAATGTGCCGATTATTGCCTGGTGCTGTTTTCTGACCTTACTAAAAAGGTCACCATGCAAAACCTCTATCACGATGGTGGTTTTTCGAGCATGGGTATGAGCCAGCGCGCCATGACCATGTATAACAAAAGCCTTGATCTGCCGGATGATATCATACAATAAAAAGTGCCACGCTAGCGGCTTTCTTTTTAAATCCCCAAATCCTTTTTAATCTGCTCGATGCGCTGTGTAAGAAAATCATTTACTTGTTCAAATTCACCGACACCTGGCAAAGATGCTTTTAAACCAAAATAGAATTTAATTTTTGGCTCTGTGCCTGAAGGACGCACACTAATTTTACTGCCATCTTCGGTAAAAAACTGCAATACATTTGATTTGGGTAGATTTATTTTCTTTTCAATACCCGATACCACATCTTTTTCAACACCTGATAAATAGTCTTTTACTTTAACCAGTTTAGAGTTATTCAGAATTTCAGGAGGACTATTTCTAAAACCGTCCATCATCTTTTGTATTTCTTCGGCACCAGCCTTACCTTTTCTCACTACCGAAACCAAATCCTCTTTATAGAAACCAAACTCCTTATAAATATTTTTGAGCAAATCAAACAAACCAACATCTTTATCTGCCGCCCAGGCTGCCACTTCCGCAATCATAGCGCATGAACTGACTGCATCTTTATCGCGTACAAATTCACCTACCAGATAGCCATAGCTTTCCTCTCCGCCACCGATAAATGTTTTAACACCTTCTAATTCTTTAATAATATCTGCAATGTATTTAAAACCAGTAAGTACATCAAAGTACTCAACCTCATACTTGTCAGCAATGTCAAATAGTATTTCAGAAGTCACGATGGTTTTAACGATGTATTCATTACCTGTCAGTTTGCCATTTTCACGCCATTTTTCAAGTAAATAATAAATCAATAGTGTAGCTGCCTGGTTGCCATTTAACAGCACCAGCTTACCATCTTTACGTATTGCGATTCCTACACGGTCAGCATCCGGGTCAGTAGCCATTACAAGATCCGCATTAACAGAATCAGCAAGACTTAAAGCCATTTTAAGTGCCGCAGATTCCTCGGGATTTGGTGATATTACTGTAGGAAAATTGCCATCTGCAGCCATCTGTTCTTTAACAGTATAGATATTCTCAAAACCAAATGCTTCCAACGCCATGGGCACAAGCATGGCACCGGTTCCATGGATAGGTGTATACACAATTTTCAATGCTTTTTGCCGCTGAATAGAATCAGGTGATAGTGATAAAGATTTGATATTTGCCAGATACAGTTTATCAACTTCTTCACCAATCATTTCAATCAACTCCGGATTACTTTTAAACTTCACATCTGAAATATCTGTTATTTTCTGTACTTCGGCGATCACATTTTTATCATGTGGGCTGATGAGTTGTCCGCCGTCATCCCAATAGGCTTTATAGCCATTGTATTCTTTCGGATTATGTGATGCAGTGATAACAATACCTCCCTGACATCCGAAATGACGGATTGCGAAAGAAAGTTCCGGTGTGGGTCTCAGTTCATCAAATAAATACACTTTTATGCCATTTGCCGAAAAAACATCTGCAGTCACTTGCGCAAAATACTGGCTATTGTTCCTTGAATCGAAAGCGATAGCCACTTTGATTCTGTCATTACCAGGGAAATTTGCTTTCAGGTAATTTGCAAATCCTTGCGTGGCAGCACCTACCGTATATTTATTCATCCGATTCGAACCCACGCCCATAATACCCCGCAAGCCACCAGTGCCAAATTCCAAATCCCTGTAAAAAGACTCTATTAGCTCTTGCGGATTACTGTCAATCATCTGTTTTATGGCTAATTTTGTTTCTTCATCGTAAGCGCCATCTAACCAAATTTGGGCCTTCGCCATGACACTTTTGTCAATAGTACTCATATCGCTATTTTTTAATGCTTTATATCTTGTATTAATTTTAATAAACTGTCTTGCCATTCGGGAATCTCAAGTTTATAATCCTTGATGATTTTACTTTTATCCAGCACGCTATACGCGGGTCTTTTTGCTTTTGTTGGATATTCCAAAGTGTTTACAGGCAGTATCCTGCAATTTAAACCGGCTTGATGCATTATTTCTTTTGCGAAATCAAACCAACTAATAATTCCTAAACTACTATAGTGGTATATTTCACTGGATTTTTGAGCCAAAGGGTTCCTGATTATTTCAAGAATAGCTTTCGAAAAATCTTCCGTAAATGTGGGAGAGCCTATCTGGTCATTTACCACTTTCAGTTCCTGTTTTTCTAATCCCAGTTTCAGCATGGTTTTGACGAAATTTTTACCATATGCGGAACAAAGCCATGCAGTGCGAATAATAATGGCATCTTTTGTATATTTCAAAATGACTTCTTCGCCTCTCAGTTTTGAAAATCCATATACCGATTGCGGCGATACAGGATCATCTTCCTTGTATGGTTTGTTCGCCTTACCATTAAAAACATAATCCGTCGAAATATGTATAAATCGCACCTGATTTTTTTCACAAACTTTTGCCAGATTTCCAACGGCATCAGCATTTAAAAGGAATGCCTTTCCCGGTTCATCTTCGGCTTGATCGACAGATGTGTAGCCGGCACAATTTATACAGTAATGAAAGGAGTTCTTGCTAATATATGAATCAACGGCTTTAAAGTCTATTAAATCCAACTCCTCAATATCTGTGAAAACAAACCGGAAATCCGGATAATCTGCTGCCAGCTTTTGAAACTCAGAACCAAGTTGGCCTTTACTTCCGGTAATAAGAATGCTAATCACGATGTATGCAACAATTGGTCGAAATAAACAATAGTTTTTTTCAATCCTTCTTCCAGCTTAATTTTCGGCTCCCAGTCGAGTTGTTTTTTGGCAAGTGAAATATCAGGTTTACGCTGCATCGGATCATCGGAGGGTAGCGGTTTGAAAACAATTTTTGATTTACTGCCTGTCAATTCAATCACCTTGTCGGCCAACTCAAGGATAGTAAATTCTACCGGATTACCAAGGTTTACGGGACCATTAAAGCTATCATTGGTTTTCATAAGTTTTATCAATGCATTGATCAGGTCGTCAACATACTGAAAACTCCGTGTTTGTTCACCATTTCCGAATATGGTAATGGGATCGCCCCTAAGCGCCTGAACGATGAAGTTTGATACCACCCGGCCGTCATTTGGATGCATGCGGGGGCCATAGGTATTGAATATTCGGGCTATTTTTATTTTCACTTGATTCTGCCTGTGATAGTTCATGAACAATGTTTCTGCCACACGCTTTCCTTCATCATAACAAGCTCTTTCACCGATCGGGTTCACATGACCCCAATAATCTTCAGTCTGTGGATGCACCTGAGGATCGCCATACACTTCACTGGTGGATGCTTGTAGAATGGTTGCCTTATTTCGTTTAGCTAATCCCAGCATATTAATAGCACCCATAACGGAAGTTTTTACCGTTTTAATAGCATTGTACTGGTAATGAATAGGGGAGGCTGGACAAGCAAGATTGTAAATTTCATCCACTTCAATATAAAAGGGCATGGTAATATCATGCCTGACCACTTCAAAATAAGGGTTGCTCATCAGGTGGATGATATTTGCTTTGCTGCCTGTGAAATAGTTGTCAAGTGAAACTACTTCATTTCCATCATTAAGCAATCTTTCACACAAGTGTGATCCGAGGAATCCGGCACCTCCGGTAACAAGAATTTTTTTCATAGAACCTATTTATCCATAACTATTCAAAAATAGCACATTTACTACACTTATGGTCTTAAGCCCGTTCCGATGCCAAAATAATCAAATCCCAAATTGCTCATTTCATTGGCGTCGTATACATTCCGGCCATCAAAAATGACATGCTTTTTCATCGATTCTTTTACTTTCCTGAAATCAGGTAATTTGAATTCTGGCCACTCGGTTACCAAAAATAAAGCATCTGTATCATTCAAGGTCTCGTACTGTTCATCACAATATTCAATTCTATTACCCATTATTCTTTTGGCCTCATGCATAGCTACCGGATCGTACGCTTTTACGTTGGCACCTGCATTTAAAAGGTTCTCGATGATTACCAGCGATGGCGCTTCCCTCATGTCATCTGTCTGTGGCTTGAAAGACAATCCCCAGACAGCAAAGGTTTTACCCTTCAATTCATTTTTAAAATAGGTTTTGGCTTTATTAAATAGGACTGATTTCTGCAGTTCGTTCACATGTTCTACCGCCTCCAATACTGACATATTGTAGCCAAATTCTCTTGAAGTTTTGATGAGTGCTTTTACATCTTTTGGAAAACATGAGCCGCCGTATCCGGTACCCGGATAAATGAAATATTTTCCAATTCTTCTGTCAGAACCAATACCTTTTCGAATCATATTGATATCAGCTCCTACAATCTCACTTAGATTGGCCATGTCATTCATAAAGCTGATTTTAGTGGCCAGCATTGCATTAGCCGCGTATTTGGTCATTTCAGCAGAAACAATATCCATAAATATCACGGGGTGTCCATTCATGGTAAAAGGTTTGTACAGTTTTTCCATAAGTTTTCGTGCTCTGTCTGTATCTGTTCCCACAACAATTCTGTCAGGTTTTAAAAAGTCATCTACTGCGGCACCTTCTTTTAGAAATTCAGGATTTGACGCGACATCAAATTCGATATTGACGCCTCTTTTATCCAGAGCTTGCTGCATTGCGACACGAACTTTTTCAGCGGTACCAACGGGCACCGTACTTTTGGTAACCATCAATGCGTAGTCAGTAATATGCTCACCTACTTCGCGTGCCACTTCGAGCACATACTTAAGATCGGCACTGCCATCTTCATCAGGTGGGGTACCAACCGCGCCAAAAACCACCTGAACACCATCCAGGCACTCTGATAACTTTGTATGGAAATGCAACCTGTCTTTGGCAATATTCCGCTGCACCATTTTTTCCAGTCCTGGTTCATAAATGGGTATAATGCCTTTTTTCAGGTTTTCAATTTTCTTCACGTCAATATCTACACAGGTCACATCCACACCAATTTCCGAAAAACATGCGCCTGTGACCAGCCCTACATAGCCAGTTCCGGCAATAACTATCTTCATTCTTTTTCCTCTTTATAAAATTAATTTATTCTTTTCTATTTCAACCATTTATCAAGCCAGTCGAAAAATACACGTTGCCAAAGTATACCATTTTGTGGTTGCAACACCCAGTGATTTTCGTCAGGAAAGTATAAAAATTCGGCAGGCACATCCCGCAATACGGCAGCATTAAAAGCTGTCATTCCTTGAGTAAATACAACCCGGTAATCTAATTCACCATGAACAACCAGGATAGGCGTATCCCAGTTTTGCACCAGTTTGTGGGGTGAATGCGCATACACATTTTGAATTCTTTCATTTTCTGTTTCCCAAAAAGGACCTGCTTTATCCCAATTCTCGAACCACATTTCTTCGGTTTCAAGATATTGGGCTTCTTCGTTAAAAATACCATCATGGGCTATAAATGCTTTAAACCTGCCCTCGTGAATCCCGGCAAGGTAAAATACAGCATAACCACCCGCACTTGCTCCTACAGCACCAAGACGGTTTTCATCAACATAAGGTTCCTTTGCCATTTCATCTATAGCGGTCAGATAATCGCCCATACTTTTGCCATGATAATCACCACTTATCTGCTCTTGCCATGCTTGCCCAAAGCCAGAAACACCCCTTCTGTTGGGTGCTATAATGATATATCCATTAGCAGCCATGATTTGGTAGTTCCAGCGGTAATGGAAATTCTGGCTCAATGGTCCCTGCGGTCCTCCTTTACAATAGAGTAGGGCAGGGTATTTCTTGTTGGGATCAAAGTGTGGTGGATAAATGATCATCGTCAACATATCTTCTCCATCGGCTGTTTTCATCCATCGCTCTTCCACATCACCCATGGTCAGTTGGTCGAGCAATCCTTTGTTTATAAAAGTGATCTGTGTAGCTGAACCATCAGCAATATTCACCTTATATAATTCTGTCGGCATCGACATGGAGTTTCTGGCAGCTATCATATAATCCCCTGCAATTGCTAAACTTTTATAATCATGCAGCCCTTCCGTCAGCTTTTCAATAGTTATATCCTGCATATTGTATCTGTATATCTGGAAAGTCCCGTGCCAGTCGCTCGTAAAATATATGGCCTGGCTGTCATCTGACCAAACAAGGCCACCTACATTCTGGTCAAATCCTTGCGTGGCATATACCCTTTCTTTTGATTCCAGATTCATAACAAACAACCTGTTCTGATCTGATTCATAACCTTCACGCTCCATGCTCTCCCAGGCAACATATTTACCGTCAGGTGAGAATAAGGGAGACACATCAAACCCCATATTGCCTTTTGAAATATTTTCCGTTATTCCCGTCTCAAGATTATATAAATAAATATCAGAGTTTGTTGAAAGTGATGCTGCTTTACCCGTGAGTTTTTTGCAGGTATAAGCAATCGATTTACTATCAGCGCTCCAGTCAACCTGCTCAATACCGCCAAATGGTTTTAAAGGCGCCTGGTATGGTTCTCCTTCCATAATATCTTTTTCATTCCATACTCTCTCTCCATCGTAATCTGCAACAAACACATGGCTGTATGAATCTACCCAATGATCCCAATGTCGGTACATGAGGTCATTCATCAAGCGACCACTCGCATCAGGTAGTCCTTTATAGATTTCAGGAAATTTATTTTCAATTGGAACCTCTTTGGTAAACAATATCTTCGATTGATCCGGTGCATATTTGAAACCGGTTATGCCACCTTCAATATTCGAAATTTGGGCACGGCTGCTTCCATCAGGATTCATTTCCCACAATTGAACGGACCCGCTTTCGGATGTTAAAAAACCTAATTTCTTTCCATCAGGTCGCCATACAACATTAAATTCACTTTTTGGAGTTTCTGTGATTTGTTTCAGGTTATCACCATTCAGGTCAATGCTATAAAGTTCACGATTACCTTTATTCTGTTCGATTGAATAATAGCTAACGCCAAATACGACCGTATTACCATCTGGTGAAATCTCATGACCACTCACCCTGCCAAATGCCCATAAGGCTTCGGGCGTCATCAAATCGTTTTCTAGTGTAAGTTGGGGAGCTCCGATAACTTCAGCTTTTTTTTCTTTTTGTGCTTTTTGCTCACAACCTGTTAAGAGTAATGCGAACAATAAAACTGGAATGATTCTTTTCATTTGATTGATTTTTGAGTTGAACAGCAAAAATAGGGAATACAGAGAACTTCAATGCAAAATTCTCATTTTAAATTGTATCTAAATTATTGGAGATGAAGTGGCTGTTGATAGGTAAGGAAATTGATTCAATTTTGACAATATTTAAATACATATCGCAGCTTTCAAGAAGAGAATGTTAAAGATTTGTTAATTCCGTCTTTTGATATTTATCAAGTTAAAAAATGCCGTATGTTCGCACCTGAATTTACAAGCAGCCTTTCCAGAAAGGCAAAACTAAAACCAATTATACTCCCAACAAATCAAGCCACAATAATAGGGAATATTGTCTCATGTCGGTAATAAACATTCGGTTATAAATCCCCGAACGTTTTTACAACCCTAAATTATGATTGTTCATTGACAAAGAGTATTAAGCGCGATTAATAAACTTACAAAATCGTTGTTTAAACACATGTCTAAAAAAATCCTAACATGTTTATTTTTAAATATTTACATGTTTTGACTGGAAAAAGTACGCTTAAATGCGAATGAAATAAAGTATAGTATATAGTAATGTTAAACTAAATTTAAATGCCTATGTGAAACAGTGGAATTAAATTGAAACAGATAACAAGCCTTAAATATAAATAACTAATAATTAAATTTTTAACTATGAAAAAAGTAATATTATTACTTCTGATTGCAGCAACTATTGTTAGCTGTAAAAAGAACGAAACCACGCAGCCTGATGCTGATCAGTATGCTGAAGTTTCATTTAATGTAACTACTTTGGTACCTGATGGAGGAAGAGAATGGGTTTATGACTATGATGTTCCTGAATGTGTACCTGATGCTATTCCTGGTTGGGCCCTGATGAAAATCACTGACGCTGACGGAAATGAGCTTGAAGGTGACGGCGAAGAAGGACCAAACGGTAGCAATTATTTTAAAGTTCTGGTATTTTATACCAACGGTGAACTTTATACACAGAGCGTAAAATTACCTGTTACCATGTGTGACGACGGCCCATGCTGCGATACATATTTTGTAACGGAATTTTTTGTCTATGATGAAACCGGAGTACCTTATAAAGCTGCTCCTGCAACTGATTCAGAATTCTTTCAATTCGTAACACAAACTTTACCGGTAGAACTGGAAATTTGTGCTTTTGATAAAAAAGAATTCTATATCGACGTATTGTGTTTCACACCTGATTACTATGAATTATTTGGTTTTTTCTGGTTTGAAATTACCGAAATTACAGTTCGTGAAGTATGTTTCTTTGGTGACGTATGTATCGATTGGTGGATGGAATCTAGCCAATGGCACGAAAATGGAGTACCATTATGGGTGTGGGATGAGCACACAAATACTTATCAGATGCAGCAAAATGGAATCCAAATGGATATGCCTGCAATTTTTGCACTCACATTATACAAATATGATGAAGCTACTGATACCTGGAACGCTATTAACTCATGGTCAAATGAAACCTGGTATGGTGAAGGTGAACCATTATGCTTCAGATATGCAGACTACGATGCTGTAGAAAATGAACAATTTGCTGTTGCATTGTATATCTATGGACCATGGTATTATGTACCAGCGCCAAGAGAAGAAATATTTGGTTATACACTTGATGGAAATTCAAGAGATGATCTTCCTGGTTGGGCTACTGGTATGCCGCAACATATGTGGTATTTTACCGACAATGCACTTGAAGATCTAGATCTGAATGGTGATGGCGTTATAGAATTCGCGTGGGGTGACTGCGTTGAAGATCCTGAATATCATCTTCCTGAAACAACACCAGGTAAGTAGTATTAACTTTTAAAACTATAAATAGATATGAAAAAATTAATATATATATTCATGATCGCAGCTGTTTTCGCAAGCTGTAAGAAGAACACTACCGAAACTCCTTCTCCTGTTGATCAAAAAACACAGGAAGTTACTTTCGATATCAATTCCATTCTGGGATCAAATGAAAGAGCATTATACTCAATCCCAAATTGTATTGATTCAATTGATGGAGAAATTAATAAATATGCACAAATAATCATTGAAAACGAATCACAAGTTGTAGATACATTCTATGCGGAAGTATATTATGTTGATGGATTGCCTTATACCAAAGCCATTCTATTGCCTGTAACTGATGACGATGTGGATTGTGATACTTACATACTGAGAGAATTCTATGTGTACGATAACAATGGTACGCCTGGTTATGAAGAAGCTGACAGGGCGGATGACCAACTGTTCAAAGCAGCTCCTTTGGATGGTTCTGAGTTCTGGGATTTTGCAGAAAACCATGTAGATCAAACTTTTGAGGTTTGTGCATTCTACAAAACCAAGATTTTGATTGATGTACTCTGCTTCGTTCCTAACGATTACGAATTATTCGGATTCTTCTGGTTCGATATTACAGAAATTACTGTTAGAGAAATGTGTTTCTTTGGCGACTTCTGTTTAAAAGATACCTATATTTATGAAGGAACCGAGTATGCCGAATCAGGTGGTGGTGTATTTATTGATGAGCCAGCTATTTTCGAGATCAGAGCACGTCACCAGGTTGGTGATGGCCCGTTAGAAGATATGGTTGGAACTGATTTTAACAACGTTGAATGGTTAGGTGTTGGAGAACCTTTGTGTATCCGTTATCCTGACTATGATGCTGAAGTTGACTACTATGAATTTGACCTGTATTTATGGGCAATGGTAGGAAACTCAATGGATTGGGTTTATTTGTATACATTTACATGGACCGATGCATTTGAAAATACATACGATCCGGGTGCTGATGGTGTATACGAATTCGTAGTAGGTAATTGTGTGGCTACAGAAACAGATATGCTGTTCGCTCCATACATGAACTTACCCGCTTCAGGTACCATGGAACTAGCTGCCAACGCAGATCCGGGAACCATCACAGGAGCCTACTGGGATGTTAGATTCGGTGGTTTTGGTGCAGGTTATGACATTTTACCTAACACTTGGTATCCAGGCTGGTGTGGCGATGTAAACACAACCATCAACACCGGAACACATAACGTTTCAATTTTCACAACCTTGGATCCTGTGGCTGGAATGCCTGGTCCAAACAGTTTGTCAGATCTGAAATTGGAACAACTGAATTATTTGTTCAATCACTTTGACTCACATAGCATTGATATTTATGCACCATCTTTTGGAGCTGAATATACACCAATCCAGCAGGCAATCTGGAGTGTGGTTCACAGCCCAGGTGGCAACACGCCATATAACCCAGGTAATTCGTACGATCCATTGGCTATTACAATGGCTACAAATGCTTTATCTAATGGCGCTGGTTATTCACCATTGCCAGGAGGCGATGCCGGTATATTATTCTTTAAGGATAATGGCGATGGCACTTATGTGGCTCAATTAATATTGATCGTTGTTGATCCATAATATTATATTGTAAATGATGGGAGTAATTTATTTATTTCCTCAGGTTGTATGAGTTGGTAAACAGTTTGTATCAGCAATACAGCCGCAATATAAAGGGAATTCATTCCCTGAAAAAAAGAGGTCGAATTTTCGGCCTCTTTTTTTTATGGATTCCGGCAACTTTTCGATATTTATAAAAATATAGATCTAAAATGACCTACACTAAAATCCATTTATATTCAAATAAAACTCAAAGTC
>JAZBOW010000100.1:0-3261 GCA_036351335.1 Bacteroidales bacterium
AAAAGAAGTTTTATAATTGGATAATTTTGCCAACCAAATTATGTGGGATGAGAAGGGTCATTTCGGGCATGTGCGTCATATTACTTATTTCACTTTATCTGGTTGTACCATTTAAAAGCCAGATTATGAGCACCTTGCACGTATTAAGCCATATTTCCCTTCATCAGGACCCACACCATCATCACAACCATTATTTCAATGATCATGATCACCATCATGGACTGCTGGCAAGAATCAGCATTACTTTCGATGACCAGAATACATCGGATCCGTTACCAGAAAACGTATCCGAATATAAATTCGAACAGCCATTTCCCAACAGCCTTATCAGAACGATACATTTAACACCTAATATGGTCATCCGAAAATTTTACCAGCATACTATTCCTGTATTAGTCGAACCGTTTTTCGGTGTGCCGACACCTCCCCCATAAAACACCTTCCTTCATATTATCCAGTTTATTTACTGATTTTCAAATAGGAACTTTCGAGCAGTTCTACTGGCAATAGCCATGAAATATTTGATGATCAGACCATTATTTTTTTATCAATTAAATACATGAACAATGAATAAAAGTATTGTTGTGGGTATGGTAGTATTGCTAATAGGATGCTTTCCATTGGCAACCCTGGGCCATAATATCATTAAAGGAAAAGTACTGAGTGAAAGTATGCAAACACCATTGCCGGGAGCGATGATTTTACTAAAGGGTACAACAGAAGGAACAGCGACCGACGAATGGGGCAATTTTTCAATTGATACCGATTATGAATCAGGAACGCTGGTAATCTCATATATAGGATTTAAATCACAGGAAATAGAATTTACTTCCCATACTGAATTTTTAGTGATCAACTTAAAGTCAGATGTGATTGACTTAAGCACAGTTTCTATTTCGGCTTCAAAAATCACACCCATGCATTCCATTGCACAGGTAGATGTAAATATCAGACCTGTGAACACCTCACAGGATGTATTGCGGATAGTGCCAGGTTTATTTATCGCCCAACATGCCGGGGGCGGAAAGTCAGAACAGATCTTTCTACGCGGCTTTGATGCAGACCACGGTACCGATGTAAATGTATCAGTAGACGGATTACCTGTCAATATGGTGTCGCAGGCACACGGGCAGGGTTATGCTGATTTACACTGGCTGATTCCTGAACTGATACGGGAAGTTGATTTCGGTAAAGGGCCATACTATGCTGAACAGGGTGATTTTGCTACCGCCGGTTACGTGGCATTCAAAACGCTGAATATGGTGGAGCAGAATATGATCAAGCTTGAAGCGGGCCAATTCAACACCTTCCGTACGGTCGGTCTTTTTAACCTGTTGGGGAACGAATCGGGTAAAAACGGTAAAAATGCCTATGTGGCTATGGAGTATTTTATGAGTGACGGACCATTTGAGAGCCCGCAGAACTTTAACCGGCTGAACCTTTTTGCAAAATACAACCAGATCGTGGATCAGAACAATATGTTCACCGTCAGCGCTTCAATTTTTAACAGCAAGTGGGATCAATCAGGACAAATACCTCAAACCTTAGTGGATGAAGGATCTATTTCCCGGTGGGGTTCGCTTGATCCCAGCGAAGGTGGCAATACGCAACGATACAATTTCTCGGTAAAATCGATGCATCTGCTGAAAAATGACGGTGTTTTCAATAACCTGTTGTATTATACCCGCTATAATTTTGACCTGTATTCAAACTTTACATTTTACCTGGACGATTCAATCAATGGCGACCAAATACGCCAAAAAGAAAATAGGAATTTGTATGGTTATAGAGGCTCCTACCTAAAATCATACAGTATATCAAAAAACAACACAATCGAAACGCAAATCGGAGGGGGGTTCAGGTTTGATGAAATAATGAATTCTCAATTGCTGCATACGAGGGAACGATTTATGATCATCGACACTGCCAATTTCGGGGATATTTACGAAACCAACCTGAACCTTTTCGGGCAGGCCACCTGGATGAAAAACAAATGGATGGTGCATGCCGGAGTCCGGTTTGATGCGTTCAAATTTGAGTATATCGATAAAATGACACAGGATTTCAAATCGAATGTAACATATCAAAACACATTCAGTCCGAAATTGAATGTGGCCTATAATTTTTCAAACCGTTTTCAGCTTTATACAAAGATGGGCAAAGGATTTCATTCAAACGACGCAAGGGTGGTGAGCCGGAACGACAGCATTTCAACCTTAGCAGCAGCTTATGGTGCTGATTTTGGTATGACCTGGAAACCCGCTCCACGATTTATTATCAATACCGCAATATGGTATTTGTATTTGGAGGAAGAACTTGTTTGGTCCGGTGATGCCGGCACCTGGGAACCCAGCGGAAAAACACAAAGAATGGGAATTGACCTGAGTCTTCGCTGGCAAATAGCCGATTGGTTGTTTTTTGACGGAGATGTGAACCTGTGCAAGGCACGATTTATTGATGAATCTGAAGGAAATAATTATGTGCCTTTAGCACCTCTGCTTACATCCACCGGCGGGTTTACTTTCCAGCATTCTTCAGGATGGGGTGCCGCATTACGATACCGTTTCATGGGTGAGCGCCCCGCAGATGAAACCAATGATATAAAAGCATTGGGCTATACTATTTTTGATTTAAAACTCAATTATACATTTACAAAATGGTCGGTGGGTGGATCTATCGAAAACCTGTTTAATTCCAACTGGAATGAAGCACAGTTTGCTGGAGATTATCGGGTTACCCAATTCTCAGAACCTGAATACGGACTCACGTATACGCCGGGAACACCCTTCTTTTTAAAACTGCACGTGGCCTATTTATTTTAGAAAAAATGAGTTTGTATACTAAGGCAACTTAATGTGAAGAAATTAACAATAAAGCCATGTGTTATGTACATTAATTGTACCTTTGCATCAGTTTTAGGGCAGATCGTAAAAATCTGTATTAAGCTGAAATACAAAATGTTAAAACGAATTATAAACTGAAAAATCAGGTAATGTTTAAAAAATTAAGCGAAATAGTAGAAATTGCAAAAAGTAAAACAACACAACGAATAGTTGTGGCCGCAGCTGCCGATGAAGATGTATTAGAAGCGTTGAAAAATGCCCAGGAACTTGGAATCGTAGTTCCGGTGCTTGTGGGCGATGCGGCTATGATCAAGGAGATTGCTGCCAAGATTGGACTGGACCTTTCAAATATTGAGCTGTATGATTACCCTGATAAAAATGAAGCATCCGACATGGCGGTGCAGTTGATCAGGGAAGG
>JAZBOW010000101.1:0-10998 GCA_036351335.1 Bacteroidales bacterium
GTCTCAAGCATTTTTGTATTGGTTGCGCTCCACTTCGAAAGTGGAAAATGAGGTGATTTACATCAGGCAGATCAACGAAATGGATAATAGTTTTATCAAATCAATACCACAATCAAAATTGATTATTCTGAGAAATATATTAATTCAAAATGGTATTACCAATCAAAGTCATTCGCAGAAGTCTGGCGAAGATCTGGATATGGCCAAACTCCAGCTGGATCAGATGCTGGATGACGGGCTTCTGATAAGAAATCAAGAGTTTTATTTTGTTAATCCATTGATATACAGCCAGATAGTAAACGAACTATACTTACAAAACCTACTTCATTAATTAAATAATTATGAAAATCAGTCATTTCAATTTCTTAAGTGTTACTTTGCTGTTCCTTTTGGTATTTACGATGAGTTACGCGAATAGCCAACTAACCCAGGCTGATACAATCCTTCAGGAAGCAATCGCGGATACATCAAAAGTAAGCACTGCTTTGAAACCCATTACCGATCTGGTAAAAAGCGATACAGTTCAGAAAGCGGAAGGAAAAAGTAAGGGTTTTGGTCCTCCAGAACTTACGGAGATCATTTCAATTTCCAAAGTTATCTGGACCATTATAACCTTGATTGTTGGGTATTTTGTTATAAAACTACTGCTAAGCCTTCTAAGTAATATAGCACTCCGAAATAAAAAATATGAATTTGCGACCAAAAGGATAATTCCAATAGTTCGGATACTCAGTTGGACATTTCTTATTTATATGATTGTTGTTGGTATTTATAGCCCGCCAGCAGCTACCATATTTGCTTTTCTGGCATCCCTGGGTTTTGCAGTTGGTTTTGCAGCCCAGGATTTATTGAAGAATGTATTCGGTGGATTGGTGGTTATGTTCGACAGGCCATTTCAAATCGGTGATAAAATTGAAACCGGGAAGTACTATGGTGAAGTGGTAGAGATAGGTATCCGTTCCACCAAAGTCGTATCGCCTGATGATTCGCTGATTACCATACCCAATAGTGAATTTATGATGCAGAATGTGTCCAATGCCAATTCAGGTGAAAATAATTGCCAGGTGGTAGCTGAAATTTACTTGCCGCTAAATGTGGATACTGACCGGGTCAGAAAAATTGCAACAGAAGCAGCACTGGTGTCGAAGTATATATTTTTAAATAAGCCTATTGTCGTTTTATTCTTTAACGAGTTTAAAGACCGTAGCTCGGTATTGAAAATGCGGTTAAAAGCCTATGTATCCAACCTTGACAAAGAGTTCGTATTTAAAAGTGAAATGACAGAACTGGTGATAGGGGAATTGATAAAAGAAGGTATTCTCAAACAGGATTTTTCTACAGGGACGTAGTATGGCACTATTGTCAAAGCTTGGTTTTCATTCCTTTTTGATAGGTTTCCAACGCCCTTTGCCGGGCCATTTTATGATCAACCATCGGTGCCGGATAACTATTTGAGCCCAGTTCAGGTATCCACTTTTTAACGTATTCCTTATTCTTATCGAATTTTTTTAATTGTTCAATGGGATTAAAAATCCTGAAATATGGTGCAGCATCACATCCGGTTCCGGAAGCCCATTGCCAGTTACCATTGTTGGATGAGAGTTCGTAATCCAGGAGCTTGGAAGCAAAGTAAGCTTCACCCCACTGCCAATCGATCAGCAGGTGTTTACATAGAAACCCGGCGGTGACCATCCTGACACGATTATGCAAATAGCCAGTGGCATTTAGTTGTCGCATGCCTGCATCTACCATGGGATACCCGGTTTGACCTTCGCACCATTTTTTAAATTCATTTTCGTCATTCCGCCACTGGATACCATCATATTTGGTTCTAAAATTGTGATGGACAACATCTGGGAAATGAAATAGTATTTGCATAAAAAATTCACGCCAGATAAGTTCGCTCTGAAATACTGTATCAGAAGGTTTGAGCCTTGCTATAATTTGCCGGGGGCTTACTGTTCCGAATCGTAAATGGGGGCTTAGGTAGCTTGTGTTGTCTTCAGCGGGATAATTGCGAGTCATGGCATAGGAATCCAATCCTGATAGGTTATAATCTCTCACTTTGATAGATGACCTCTTAAACCCGATTTCAGTCAGGGAAGGAAAGGGATGATCTGATGGTTTAAAATTTTCCAATGTTGTGAGGTCTTCAGGAGTTGAATCAATAGATTTGAAAGTGTCGAGCCACTTATTTTTATATGGCGTAAATACTGTGTAAGGCCTTCCGTCATCTTTCATCACTTCACTTTCTTCAAAAATTACCTGGTCTTTAAATGCCAGCAATTCAATACCTTTTTTTTGAAGTAAATCTTTAACCTTTTGATCCCTTTCCCTGGCATAAGGCTCATAATCTTTGTTGATATATACCCGGGCTATTTCAAAACGATTTATTAGTTCCTCCCAAATTTGTGCGGGGTCGCCCTGCAAGCATAGCAAAGAACTGCCTTTTTTTCTCAATTCCTTATGCAGGTTGAGAAGCGTTCCATATATAAAGGAAATCCGGGCATCGTCAACGGGTAATTCTTGTATAATTTGCCGGTCGAATATAAAAAGAGGCATGACGGGAAAATCCGATTTTAAGGCTTCGTTTAAAGCCGTATTGTCTGCCAGACGTAAATCGCGTCTTAACCAAAATATGGATCGTTTCATTTATTTAACTAATTTATTGATCAATCCATTGAAGATAATCCCATGAAATGGATAGACAGCATACCAGTAGAACCGACCTGATAATCCTTTGGGTCGGAAAGTAGCCGTTTGCCATAAAGTTTCACCAATTATTTTAAACTCAAGCCATGCTTCACCGGGCAGTTTCATCTCGGCAAAAAGCAATAGGCGTCCTTCTTCTTTATTGGCAAATAATACCCGCCAGAAATCAATAGCATCACCCGCCGATAACCGGGTTGTATTTGATCTGCCTCTTCTTAAACCCACACCACCATATATTTGATCAATAAAACCCCTGATTTTCCATAACCAATCTGCATAATACCATCCAGTCTCTCCTCCAATCCGCCAGATACGATTCAAAGTGGTGTTACGGTTTGAAATGGGTTTGCTTCTTTGGTCAATAAAACAGCCGTGTGTCGGAACATTTATAAAATCTGATAGTTTCAAAAGGAGTGTCCCGCTGATGAGTGAATCTTTCCAGCTTGAAACAATCTGCTGTCCTTCAATTTTTAACAAAGTCTTTTGCAATGCTTCCTCATAACCAACAGGAACGATCTTCAGGATTTTATCGAGATCATTATTCCTGCAGATGACTTCCACTTTCATACTACTCACCAGCGCCGTTGCCAGCTTGTAAGAAGTTGACGTAACGAAATACAACCAATAAGAAGAAAGTTTTGGGGTCATTACCGGAACGATCATAATCCTGCGATCAAGTCCTCTGACTTTTGCATAGCCCATTAGCATTTCTTTATAGGAAATAATATCAGGACCTCCGATATCGAAGTTTTTTCCGAATGTAGTTTCATTAAAAAGTGTGGTAGATAAAAACCTGATCACATCTCCAACACCAATTGGCTGGCACTTGGTGTTAAGCCATTTAGGTGTAACCATGACCGGTAGTTTCTCCACCAGGTCACGAATGATCTCAAAAGATGCGCTGCCCGAACCAATAATTATCCCAGCCCTTAAGGTCGTAAAATGATAGCTGCCTTTGGCTAACTCATCTTCAACAGCTTTACGTGATGATAGGTGTTTTGAGAGTGTAGCTTCGTTGATAATACCGCTAAGATAGATTGCATGAGTTGCTTTTGTATTGCTGATAATATGCCTGAAATTTTCAGCCGAATGTAATTCCAGTTTCTCATAATCAGATGTGGTGGACATGGAATGCATGAGGTAGTAGGCGCCATCAATATCATGCGGAATGCGCTCCAGGGATGACTTGTTCAGAAAATCGGCTTCGATGATATCAATACTTTTTATTAAAGATGCAGGTGGGTTAAAACGATTTTTATCCCTAACACAACAAACCACATGATGCCCGTCCTTTACAAGTTCCGGTAATAAACGTTTGCCAATATATCCGTTAGCTCCGGTTAAGAGTATTTTCATTTGTTTTTGTTTACCTTTCTGGCTATAAAAAGACAGTTTATTCAATAAACCGGCTTTGAATTTCCTTTGTGGGGACCATACATATGATTCTTTTACCAAAAATCTGGTACCGCCATTTAGCAACAAGATCATACAGAAAATCCCTTACCGGTTTCGGAATGATCATGCACACATAAAGTATTTTAAACGGCCAGCCAAGTGTTTTGAAGACTTGTAAGACAGCAGTTGATTTCACATATGCTTTCCCCTCTTTGAAATAAACAACGGTTGCGGATGAATTGTTCACCAATGGATGTGCTTGAAGCAAGGTCTGACCTCTGGCACTCTGCAATGTGGCAAATTTAAACCGGGCATCGGGGTCATTCCTGATGATGAATTGAACGCTTCGGTTGCAGAGATTGCAAATGCCATCAAATAGAATGATATTCTTTTGATCGTAAACATTGTTCTGCGGCCTATGAACATTACGAGCTTTCAATGATTTTTCTTTCTTTTAACATATTGGAATAAAAAGTCATTGAATCCAGTTATACTAGTTTAATACATTTGCAATCTTTGCTCTTACAGGGATGTTTTCCGAATTAAGTCCTGGTGTCTGTCCATGCAAATCAAAATCGAGTTGTACCTGGGGCCTGAATATTAAGCAATGCGTAGAACCTCCAAAATGAAACATTCCAAGTTGTTCCCCTTTTGTCACATACTGCCCTTCGTAGACGGTAATGTCACAAGTTGAAACTTCAGCCATACCAATGAACATGACGCACATCAATCCAATATCCGGGTTGTCAGCTTCAATAAAGACCAATGCCCGTGTAGCTACTTCAGAAATATAAGCCTGTGATTCATTAGGCCCTGAAGGATCAAAACCTTCCGATAATGCTTCGGCATAATAAGATCCATCCACAACGGTTGTTTTTACGATTTTACCGCTCACAGGGCTATGCCAGCGATGGTAGGCCAGTGCACTTAAAAAGGCCTGATAAATCGTGCCTCCTACAAACTGTTCAACAAAAGGGTCACCAGCCATCATATGTTCAAGCGAATAAGGTTGCGCTTTCATCCAGAATCTGTCAAGTCTTTTAACATCTTTTGCTATTCTGTAAGGAGCCGATTCGCACGCATTAGCAATAATGGCATCATTTTCAGGATTGGCAACAGGTCTTCTTCCTTCCCGAAATTCTCGGGTAAAGAAATTATCCCATGAGGTAAATCCATAATATGGTAATTCAGGATCACATTTAAAATCCTGCACAAAAGTGGGCATGGCTTCCTGGGCATCCTTGCCAAACCATCCTGTTCGAGGATCATCATCTAAAACCGCACGTGAATCAGCAGATCCTAAAAAAGTCGCCCATTCGTTAAGGAGCTTTTTAAGCTGCCGGTTGACCTTTTCGTTTAAGAAGACCGATGATCCGGCAGGTGTGCCCATGGGCCAATCTAAAATTGCATTGATCGGAAAACCTACAAGCCCTGTTTTGTTAAACTCCGGAGCATTTGTCATCACATGATTGATCAGTTGTAGCATATGGATATAGTCTCTTACCTGTGGCTTTCCGCTAGGGTCATAATTATAAGGCGGCTTGTTCGGAACCTGTGTGAACATCTGGTGAAAAAGCATATATATTTCGGGATCGCTCTCTATCAATTCCTTAAATTCTTCAACAACTGGCAATAACGCCGTTTTATCTGAATCGACTTTTGTAATCAGGTCATCCATCCATTGATCCAGGATAGCCTGATCTGAAGGGAGCCACTCACCTACACGGTATGGAGTAACACTGTCATCAATTACTTTGTTAACACCCGATTGTGCCCATACAGAAGTGCAGGCATTGATAACGATAAAAATGACTAAAATTAATTTTTTCATTGTTGATTGCTTTTAAATGTGGTTTGTTTAATAGATAGTATTCTTTTAACAATAGTTCTTTATTTCATGCGTACTTTTAAAAATTAAATACACCCATCAACTGGATACGATAACCTTCACCCCAATCTTGTTCTTTATTAGTGTTCTTTCCATATAAAAATTCAATTCCCAATTTGATTCGGTCCAAAGGTGTATACATATAATTAAAAGCTCCGTACCAGCTGTTATCAAAAATCAAAGAATCACTTACATTGGTATTGTCCAGGTACACATAACTGGCAATAATATTTGATTCCATTTTTTGATTCCATGCATGTTTGTAGGCAACATATCCACCGTAAGTCGGCAGACTTATCATTGCTTCGTTATTATCCGGCATTGCATCATAACCGTATCCGGATATGTCATCCATATAATACGCGATTCCTTTACCATAAGAGAAAGACCAATAAAAGGATTCATAGATATCTTTTCTATTGAGAAAGTTTACATAACCAGAAAAGTTAATACCCCATCCCGGTGTGTAGTCTACATTTAGATTCGATGAATCTGAATAACCAATTGTTCGATAAATACCCGTTAATCGTAAATTTCCCCATGAACCTTGAGTTTGCACATAGGTTATAACGTCAGGGAATGCTTGATATTCCCTGATGTCATCAATATCAGGATAGGGTGAGTAATCAGCTGGATGTGTTTCTACTGAAGCAGCAAAAGAAAATTTTTGCCGTAGAAAGGTATACCTGATCTGAGGATTTCTTGCCGCGAGAATACTACTGGGCCCTTCAAAATCAACCTGGTTTGGGGTTGCATCCACATTAAATGCTGCAGTCCAGTAAAGACCTACTAAAAAACTACCGTATGCCGCATATGCCTGGCGTAAATGAATACCTATACTGGTAATTGACTCTGAAGTATAGAAATCAGTTTCTATATAAATCTTCAATTTGTTCTTATGGGTGACCTGGTACAAACCTTCGAAGCCAATTCTGCTTTGCCTGGGATCCATTGAGAAGCGAAATGACTGCTCCTTTGCATTTGGATATATTGGGATCAGGCTTGGTATGAATTCACTTGTATTTTCAATATTTCCCCAATCTAATGAGGCAACAACCCGAACGTAACCCATTAGCTTTAATGATAGCTTATTGCTTTTGCCTGGTTCTAATTCAACAAGATTATTCTCGCTTCTGATTCCCTGTGGATGAAGAGGTTCGTATTGCTCTCTGAGCGAGTCGTTATTTTGTGTAAAAACAAAAGTGATACTACTAAAGAATAGTATGGTAATGGTAATCAGGTTTGTTTTCATAGTTGGTAACTATAGTTATAGACACAAATAACAACTTTATTTTGTGCCAAATGTGCCAATTTTATTACCGGCTTCCTTTTTTCGGTTTGTTCCCAGGTCAAGCTGAAATTTGGCCTTTTCCTGAAATAACAAAATGATATCAGAGCCTCCGAATAAGAAATATCCAAATTCTTCCCCTTTATAAAGATTGACACCTTTAGTTGCATTCATGTTTACAGATGATACCTGGGCCATCCCGATAGGAATAACAGCTACGATGCCATTCTCAGTTCCGGTATCCAATATCAATATCCCCCTGGTTTGAGTAAACTCATAGCCGCCTTCAGTGTTATCGGGTGCGTCGTAGGCTCCTTCCTCGTTGATGACAACTTCTAAATAAACCCTTTCCTGCACAGCTTTTGAATATTTCACTTCACCGCTGACAGGAGAACAAAATCGGTGCATATCGTATGGAGACAAAAAAGAATGCATGAATATACCATTTTTAAATGCATTTTCGTAGCCACTTCCCTTAATTAATTCTGCTATAGAATAATCATGTGTTTTCTTAACTCTTCCTATTTTTTTAGTTGCTTCACCATCAATAACAATCTCTGAGTTTTCATTGATAGGGTAAATTCTTTTAAACTCGGCATCTGCCGGCGACACAATAATTTGATCATCTTTCAATCCATCAACAGGCCTTAGTCCGGGTAAGGCTTCTCTGGCAAAAAATTGATTAAAAGTAATCCAGCCACTTGGGTTATTGGGCACCGCATCTTTCCCTGCCGGCGTATAAGTCCCGCTTGGCATCATATATTGTTCCATCTTAAACAAGGGCTGGTTCATAAATGATTGTAAACTTTCGGGCGTTATGGATTCCGGTGTATTTAAAAAATCGCCCCAACTATTAACAAAACCAACGAGCCAGTCAGAAAATTCAGGTATTTCCTGGATATCATTTATTAGCCAATAAAAATGACAAAGCATAATCAAGATTTCCTGGTCATAATTTTCACGGGAATTTATATCCCCCTCTGTGGGTATCCACTTTGAAAAATCATCTAAATACGCATAATATTCATCTAAATTTTTGGGCCAAACCAGTTTATCAATATTATTTAAGTCAGCTGCAATCGCTTTTTGATGTGCCCTGATTAGAGATGATTCTATGGCCTTCCCTAACTCAGGATTATTCTGGACTAGGGTTTTCAACTCAGTTGCATTTGTGGTCAGACTGAATAAAATGCCCGCAAAAAGAAAAATAATTTTTTTCATTAGATACTAATTTGGTTTGCACCGACCCAGTTGCAGTTAATAATTATTTGATCAGGAAGCGTGGGCCCTTAACTAATATGTAACGGATTTATTGCCAAAAACGCAAGGGGTAATTAAGAACTGTTTTCGCTAGAGCGATTTTTTAAATGGTATTTTTTGCGCTACGAAAATTGGTGAATTCCTATTACAAGTTTAAAAGTTAATGCTTCATATTTTTAATTCATTTTTGTTATATCGTAAATCTGCTTAAAGAAGAATACGCTAAATTAACCTTTCTTATCTCTTAGGTAGTAATTCAAACATGTTTTCAGATGCCAATCTTTTCGCTGTTTCAGGAGTTAGCGCATCAAAAAGCACATCATATTTTCGGATAGTTTGAACGTAATCAGAAAAACCGCCAATTTTATCTGTTCCAACCATGAACCTTGTAGGGAATTCTTCAAAAATAGCTACCCATTCTGGGTTTGGTATTCCTTCCGGTGCAATTACCTGCTCAAATACTACCCAGGAAATATCATAATACAAATTCGGATAGGTTTGTAATAGCCTTCTTGTTATATCTGTCAATCCATCCACGTTCACAGCCCTTGTGTCACCTATATGGCACCATACCAGCTTTGTTTTTGGATGCTTCTTTATAGCTTCTTCCATCTCGTAAAGAAAAGTAGGCTTGTTCGATACCGGATCTCCAATATCACTATGAATCCATATAGGGAGATTTTTTTCAGCTGCATATTCATAAACAGGATCCATGGAAATACAATTAGCGGTTGGATTTCTTCCATAGATCATTCGCGTAAGGTCGTCATGCCTGAAAAAAACTTCACCGATGCCGACCCAAAGATCAGGGTACATTTCCACCATCCGCTTAATATGATCTAAACCATTTTTATCAACCGGATTAAAGCCGCAAATCATCGGATATATTCTGTCTTTCTGATCTTCAGGTAAGTTCTTAATCGCTTCAGCAAGTATTACATCCGTAAATGCATAATAATATGCAGGCGCATCATTGTCGTCATAATATATCGGTCTCTCCCGATCATAATCTGTCCATAATTTGGTGACTGATAAACCGAATAAAACAATATTATCTACACTTGCTCTGTCCATTTTTTCCAGCAGAACATTTATACCATCTGTATTTTGCACAAAATCAACGTAATGACAGTGCGCATCATTGATCCTGTAAGTATAATCAGCTTTTTCTGTTGGACTGGATGGGTTTGTTATTTGAGTAAAAATCTGGCTTACGAAAGCAAGTAAGAGGACAATTGTTAAAATTGTTTTTTTCATTTTATTGGATTAACTTGGATTATTTTGAATTCAAATATAGGTAGTCTGCACTTATAATACAAGAAATACGCCTTTAGTACGAGATTGCTTGTTACTGGAAAAATATTTAACAACGCGGAAGCTGAAAGATTATCCCATCAAAAAAAAAGATTGTTAAAATACTTGAAAATGAGTATTTTGCAACATAAATAATAATTTTATTTATTTTAGACTAAATAGTTTTCAGATTCCGTTTTTAGCGATATTCGCACACATTTTTTAAATTAAAAATATGAAAAGTAAAACGCTGGTTTTTATTGCCTTAATCTTTGGCATCAGCATGACTGCCTGTGCCCAGGATAAGCAAACGGTTCCGCAGCCAAACTATAACCAACTGCCTCTTGATATTTCGGAAGTCAAACCGCTGAGAAGTATGATTGATTTGACATTTGAAGCCAAACTTAAAACGGAATTATATAAGAACAAAAAATGGAAGCGATTAATAGATCAGAAAAAGATGGCAGTTGGCCTGGTTGATCTGCGCGACCCACTTAACGTAAAATATGCCCGGGTGAATGGCAATGTGATGATGTATGCCGCCAGCCTGCCCAAAATTGCCATATTGCTTGCAGCTGAAGATGCATTTGAAAAGGGAGAACTGGAAGAAACGGATGAGATCAGACAAGATCTGCGATTGATGATCAGTAAATCTGATAATGCTGCCTCAACACGAATGATTGACAGGCTGGGTTACGAAAAGATTGAAAGTGTTTTAACCGATCCGAAATATGATTTGTACGATGAGGATTATGGCGGTGGTTTATGGGTAGGTAAGCGTTATGCAAAAACAGGTGAAAGGTATCCTGATCCGCTAAAAGGCTTAAGTCATGGTGCTACCGTTTCGCAGGTGTGCCGGTATTATTATATGTTGGCATATGGTAAACTGGTAAGTTACGATCGGTCCAAAATTATGTTGGATATGATGGTGAGCCCCGAATTGCATCACAAATTTGTCAACTCCCTTGAATCAGTAGCTCCAAGAGCTAAGCTATTCAGAAAATCTGGTACATGGAGGGATTTTCATACCGACTCAGTACTTGTTTGGGGACCAGATGGTCGCAGGTATATTCTGGTTGCTTTGATCGAGGACCCGGACGGTGAGAAAATATGCCGTGAACTCGTATATGAAGTTGAAAAGGTATTCAGTAATTAATTGAAA
>JAZBOW010000102.1:0-3341 GCA_036351335.1 Bacteroidales bacterium
AGCCTGTCGAACAACTCTGTATTGCTAAAAGCAATGATAGAAATGACAACCGTAATCCCAACGATGATTATATTCAGTCCCATTATTCGTCGATGGTTTGTTCGACAGCATTTTCTGATTTGGTGTGGTCGATTTCAGAACCCAGAACGCTGTGCGGAATGATGTAAACGGCCAGCATCACCACAGCAGCCACTATCGGCCAGACCCGGTTTGAAGGGTTTTTTCGTAATTTGAAATAAGCGAACAGCCAGAAAAGGAAGGTGGCCAGGGTTTTGTTATCCGTCAGGTCGTGCCCAAACGGCCAGCCGGTCCAGAAGGCATCGAAGGCGTATTTTTGAACGATCGGACCGAGGATCAATCCACCCAGGAATAAGGTAACCAAAGTAACGCCAACGAAAAAACGGTTGTCATTACCTTTGAAAATGGCTTCCAGCGCCGCCCGCATACCAAACAACATGGAAATGAACATAAAGAAAATGTGAGGTATTAAAATGGGGCGTGGTACCGCTCCCTTAAAACGGATGATGGCGGGTTCTTCGTTCAGTTGGTATTCCATGCCATCTTTATATAAACTTACATGGTATTCAATTTTACCCGCTGCAGGTTGAAATGGCAATTCACTTACCAGTTTTCCTCCTTCCCTGCGCATTTCCACGGTAGTCCATTCATCATAGCTTTTAAACCGCTTAAATGTGAGTGTACCAGTAACTTCCTCATCCTGAACCTCGACCTCAACCGGGGCGTTTATTTCGGTATCATGCGACCTAAGTAGTTTATAATCAATAATTTCGGGGCCTATTTCAACGCTTCCTTTTACCGGGTAAGTAGGTCCCGTGGCTCTTTGATAAATAACTATTGTTAATGTCAGCACGATGGCCAATATCCATAATAAGGCGTTTTTTAATCTGCTTTTACTCATATGTTCTTATTTTCCTTCCTGGTGAATAATATCTTTATTGTCGCAACGGTCGTATTCCAGTTGCAGGGTAATATGATCTATATTGAATTTCTTTTTTAATAATCGCTGCACCTTATCAACCACCACCTGGCCATCGCTTACTTTCAAATCTTCGCACAGGTCGATATGGCCTTCAAAGTGTACTTCCTGATCCGTAAGATTCCAGATGTGAATGTGGTGGACACCTTTAACTTCAGTAAATTTGGTAACAGCAGTAATAATAGCCTCCATTTCAATGCCCGAAGGTGTTTGCTGCATCAATATCTTGTAGGTATCGTATAATACCACATAGGTTTCCTTGATGATATACAGGCTGATCAATACGGTAATTAACGGGTCAATCCAGTAGATCTCATAAAAATAGATGAGAGCACCACCAATAATGACCGCTACACTGGAAAGGGTATCGCCAATCAGGTGCAGGTAGGCTGCTTTGATATTGATATTGCCCTTTTTATGCGATTTTAACAACAGCACGCTCGCCAGATTGGCCAGCAAACCGATCACAGCTACTGTCATCATCAAAACACTTTTAACGGGCTGTGGATTGTTAAAACGTTCCCACGCTTCAAATATCAGGAAAACGGAGATGGCGATCAGGGTAACCGCGTTAAACATTGCCGCAAGTATCTGGATACGCTTGTAGCCAAAAGTAAATTTTTCGTTGGATGCTCTTTTACTGATCCGCTCAGTGATGTATGTAATGAGGATGGCAACCGTGTCGCTCAGGTTGTGGAAGGCATCTGAGACCAGGGCCAGGCTATTGGAAAAAATGCCACCGATAAACTCGGCAACGGTAATCGCCAGGTTCAGCAGTACTGTGATCAGCAGCCTTTTGCCCTCAACTGTATGTGAATGATTGTGATCGTGCCCCATAAATTATTCCGCTTCTATGCTTATTGCCTCATAAAATAATTGGTGGATATTAGTCCTGATATCCAAGTCCATAATCTTCTTATTATCCATATCAGGATACACACGGTTCGACAAAAATACATAAATCAGACCTGTTTCAGGGTCTGCCCAGGTATAAGTTCCGGTAAATCCTGAATGCCCGAAGCTTACAGGTGAAGCGGAGCGACAATTGGTACGGTGTTCTTCAAATTCAATCAAAGGTTTGTCAAAACCGAGCCCCCTGCGGTTGTCATTTTCCGGGAACTGGTATGACGTAAATAATTCAACCGTTTCTTTATTCATAAAATGCCGTCCGCCATAATTACCGCCGTTCAGGAACATCCGCATCATCACAGCCACATCGTGGGCGTTTCCAAACAGACCGGCATGACCTGAAATACCGCCCAGCATTGCTGCTCCCTGGTCGTGCACATCGGCCTGCAACAACTGGTGCCTGAATGAACGGTCGATTTCAGTGGGGATAATCCGGTTTAATGAAAAATACTTACGCGGCTGAAACCTAAGATTTTTCAAACCCATCGGGTCGTAGAAATGCAGGTATGCATAATCATCAAATTCCATATTATGCGCCTGTACAATGAGATCCCTGAAAAGGTAAAACCCCAAATCGCTGTATCGGTATTCCTTTTTTTCGAGCGGCGATTGGATGATCTCATTATAAATGGCAAAGTGATAATCATCGCGGATATACATATTATTGGCCACACGGATGGGGAAGTTTTCTGAAATGGATGAACGGTACACGGCCGTGTCCCAAATTGTATTTAAAATGGTATTTTCGTAATAGGGTATCCAGCTTTGTAATCCGGCCTGGTGTGCCATAATCTCCCTGAAACCCAATTCAGATTTATTTGTTCCTTTCAGATAAAGCAGGTAGTCAGAGAGTTTTCCATTGATGTCAATAAGCCCTGCATCAAACATTTGCATGATTGCAGGAGTGGTGGCCAGTATTTTTGTCAGTGAAGCCAGGTCGTACAGATCGTCATCTTTTACCCGTTCTTTTTTATTATAAGTGTGGTAGCCGAATGATTTTTCGTAAAAGATATAACCGTCTTTGGCAGCCAGCACCTGGCAACCCGGGAATGCTTTTATTTCGATGCCATTTAAAGCGATTGAATCAATCTTTGAAAGCATCGCCTGGTCGATTCCGAGTTCCTCGGGAGAGGCATAGGACAACCTTGTTTTTTTTATTGAAAAGCCCGTACCGTATTTAAATCCACCCGCACTCACGGGTAATTTCCCGGCCACCTTATGCACACCTATGATGGCCTCCGCAGATATTTGCTGCATATAAGCCTTATCCTGGTAGGATATCACAATGGCTTTGAAAATATCCGTATTCCCAAATGCGTTCAGTGCATACGGACTGGCAAATACATTCAGGATCACTGGTTTTTTCCTGGCTACATGATTAATAAATTGTACATCACTATCAGTGATACCATAATTCTTTGAAGCAAGGATATTG
>JAZBOW010000103.1:0-4575 GCA_036351335.1 Bacteroidales bacterium
ATGTTTTACATCCCCTCCTTTTTCAATTAAAAACGCAGCAGCTTCATAAGTATTCGGATTGCGGGCAAAAGAAAGCGCCTGATCACCAATGTCGTTTTCAGCCTTCATATTGGCTCCGTTTTCAACCAGGTACTTGGTAATGGCAGTGTGCCCGAATGAAACAGCACTAAATAAGGGAGTAATGCCATTTTCGAGCTGGGTATTGATTTCAGCTTTTTTCTCAACCAAAAGTTTTACCAGTTCAAGGTCGCCTCCGATAACTGCAAAATGTATGGTTGAAAAACCATTGTTGGTAGATATTTTTACATCTGCCCCTTCTTTGATCAGATGTCTTGCCATCTGAAACTGTCGGCGGCTCAGGGCAAAATGCAGCGCAGTAAGTCCATTATCATCTTTAGCATCAATATCCACCCCTTTTTCACGAAGCAGGTCAACAATCCGTTTACTTCCACTGATGGCAGCCAGGTGAATGGGTCCTGAGTTTTCGTTGTCACCCAACAAAGGATCAGCACCCTGGGCAAGTAATAATTTAGCTATTTCATACTGATCCATTTCGGCAGCAAGGTTTAGCGGGGTCATGGCATCCTCATTTTTAGCATTGAGGAGGTTGGGATCATTCTTGAGAAATTTTTCTACAAGTTGAATGTTTCCGTCTCTAACAGCCTGGTATATATCCTGGCTAAAAAGAGATGTCCCGGTAATCATACACACAATTACCAGGACAATCCTGAAGTTTGTCGTTTTCATAGTCAATGGTTTAAATTTGTTTTTATAATAAGTAATTAGTAGGTAGAACTTAGTATTTAGACCAATGAGTGAAATTTATTAAAGGTTTCATGACCAGGTTGTGGCTTGAAAATTTTATAATACGTTTCTTCCCAATATCTTCATCTAATTACTAATAGTCTAATTACTAACTACTTTGTATCTAAGTACTAATTGTCAATCAAATCGAAATAAATATACGTTCTGAAATGAGGCATATTGTTATACATTTTACAAAACAACCATATGGACTTACCTGTGCATCAAAACAAAGCATGAATTAAAAGGAATATTGTTTTACTTTGCAGTAGAGAGCTTATCCGTAATAATTCATAATTACGATCAGGAATTTTTTAATTAATAAAACAGGGCATGAAAAATTTAAATCTGATACTTTTAATTCTAACCATTTTTGTTTTCCAGGGCTTTTCGCAAAAGGATTTGTTAACAACAGCCGAATCCACTGATTATAAATCAACTTCCACCTATGCAGATGTAATGGATTTTGTCAATCAATTGTTGGATAATTCTGATTTGATCCGATTGGAAACAATGGCAACTTCAACCGAAGGACGGGATATTCCTTTATTGGTAATTGCAGACCCGCTGCCCAATTCACCGGAAGACTTAAAAAATGATGACAGGATTGTCGTTTACCTTCAGGCCAATATCCATGCCGGTGAAGTGGAAGGCAAAGAGGCCACCCTTATGTATATGCGAGATCCGTTGAAAGATAAGCCAAAAGACATTTTTAAAAATGTAATCCTGCTGGTATGTCCTATCCTCAACCCCGATGGCAATGAAAAGTTCAGTACAAAAAACCGCACCAACCAGGTGGGACCTGACAATGGAGTAGGAGTGAGGCATAATGGACAATTCCTGGACTTGAACCGTGATGCACTGAAACTGGAAACTCCTGAGATCAGCGGCGTTGTTCAAAATGTATTCAATCGCTGGGATCCGGCCATTACAGTGGATTGCCACACTACCAATGGCTCATACCACGAAGAACCGGTTACCTTCACCTGGATGATGAACCCCAATGGAGATAGAAACCTCATCAATTTTATGCGGGATGAAATGATGCCGGAAGTACATGAAGCATTGTGGAATAAATACGATGTGGAAAATGTATTTTACGGTGAGTTTCTTGACAGAATGAACGTGGATACCGGTTGGATTTCCTACGCTGCTGAACCCCGATACCTTGTAAACTATGTTGGGGTAAGAAACAGGTTGGCAATTTTAAATGAAAATTACGTTTATGCCGATTTTAAAACCCGTGTACATGGTTGTTATTATTTGTTGAAGACTATCACTGAGTTTGCAGCAGAAAATAAAAAGGACATACTTAATAAACTCAACAAGGCGGATGAAGCCATGCTTTCCAGAAGCTTAACCGAACCAACAGATTCATTTGCCATTGAATATAAAGGCCAGCCTACACCAGAGAAAGTAACCATCAAAGCGATTGAGGCAGATACCATTGCAGGCGTTAGAGGATATTGGCGATATAAACAAAGCGACCGAAAAAGAACTGTTTCTGTTCCCTACATTGCTGATTATTTTGCCACCAAAAGTGTTGCCGTTCCCTTTGCGTATATCTTGTCTGTTCCGGATCCTGAAATACTGAAAAATTTAAAAAATCATGGTATTGATGTTCAACAAATTGATCAGGATATTTCAGCTCAGATTGAGCGATACAAAATTGAGGAACTAAAAGGAGCTAAACGTCTTTACCAGGGACATTATAACAATTCTATCAAAGGGGAATTTGTAACGGATACCCTGGACTTTCAAAAAGGAACACACATTATTTATTCCCAGCAAAAACTGGGAAATGTGGCTTCATATCTGCTGGAGCCGGAAGCAGATGATGGGTATGTAAAATGGAATTTCCTGGACAGGTATTTGGTACCCCAATGGGGCAGGAGTTACTACCCATATCCCATTTATAAATTGATGAGAAAAAAGGATATCCAATAATAACTTTTGCGCTACTTTGCGGCTTTTGCGGTATAATTATTTAACCGCCAAGAACGCAAAAGGCCGCAAATTAAAATCTTAATAAATAAAGCTATGAAAAAACTATTGATCTTTTTAACAGCACTGCTACTTGCTTCCATAACATTGGCACAGGAAGAAAAACAGGAAACCATGGAAATGAAACCCGCTTTGCTGGTTATTGATGTTCAAAAACAATTCATGCCCATGATGTCACAAGACGATCAGGAAATGGCCATCACCATGATGAATTGGGCCATCTGGATTTTCAGGAAGTATGACCTGCCTGTAATACGCGTGTATCATACCAGCCCGGAATGGGGCCCCGCGGAAGATTCACCTGGATTTGCATTTCACGACAGCCTGAAGCTTACCAAGAACGACCCGATGATTGTTAAAACTTATGCCAGCGCTTTTACTAAAACCGATCTGGATAAATTATTAAAAGAAAAGGATATTAATACTTTGTTTATGTGCGGATTAAGTTCCGTAGGTTGTGTGCTGGCTACCTATATGGATGCCCAATCGCACGATTACAAAGCATTTATGCTGAAAGACGCCATGCTTAGTCATGATGAAAAATATACCAACAATGTGGAGGAAATGTTCAATGCCATGGATCTGGAAACCCTTATGTATATGATAGAAGTCTCGCGGAAATAATTCCGGATGCAACCAATTTTATACTTTTGCTGCCTTTTACAATACCCAACTTTATTTAATATAAATACGGATAAATGAAAAAATTTACCCTTACGTCGTTGATATCTTATGTCATTATATCTTTTTCTGGAATATTTAATCTTCAGGCACAGGAGTATGATCCTTTTATCCAGGACAGGATCGATATGTTAAACTACGATTCACTTTTAATTACCCTGCAGGAATTTGAAGACCTGGGTATAAAAGATATTTATTCGCAGGAGATTGAAGAAACAGCTCAATGGATTATCGATAAATATGAATACTGGGGATATGAAAATATCCAACTCGATACTTTTATTACAAGCGGACAAACCTTGTACAATATTGTTATAACAAAAACAGGTACTTTATATCCTGATGAGTATATAATCATCGATGGGCACTACGATACTTACAATGGACCGGGTGTAAATGATAACGGAACCGGAACCGCTATTGTTCTGGAGGTAGCAAGGATATTAAAAGATATTCCAACTGAATACTCAATCAAATTTATTCATTTTAGTGCCGAGGAAATGGGATTAATAGGTAGCTCACATTATGTCCAAAACGTAGTTATTCCTGAGGATTTAAATATCCGGCTTGTATTTAATATTGATGAAGTAGGCGGTGTAGCGGGGGAAGTAAATAATACCATTACCTGCGAACGTGATGAATCACCTCCGACTTCTAATAATGAAGCATCTGCTGCTTTTACTGACACACTTGCTTCTTTAACCGAAATGTACTCAAGCCTTGAATCCTATATCAGTTATGCTTATGGAAGTGATTATGTACCCTTTATGCAAAATGGATATGTAGTTACAGGTTATTATGAATACAATGAGTCGCCTTATCCGCACACGATCCATGACAGCTTATCAAATATTGATGTGGATTATGTGTTTGAAATAACCAAATCTTCAGTGGGTGCTTCCTTGTATTTTGCACACGCTTTTGATCCGAATACAGGTGTTAATCCTTTAACTGAAAACTCAGCAATAGGCGTATATCCGAATCCTTTTGAAAAAAGTTTTGAAGTCAAAAATCCTACTGAAAAGGATTTGATTATGACATTGTTCGATACACATGGGAAAGAATTATTGCAATTAAAATTAGGAA
>JAZBOW010000104.1:0-4554 GCA_036351335.1 Bacteroidales bacterium
GCGCTTGACTTGCCCGACTTAAGTATTTCTACTACAGATATATCATTCTCTGTGCCGGATTCAGTTTACAACCCCGGCGATCAGATTCAGGTAAGCTTTATGGTACATAATTATGGCTCTATTACTGCGAGTGATGTGCAGTGTAAAGTATATGCTTTTGATCCTGAAGCCACCGATAATCCGAAGGCTATTTATACCACAAGCCTTGCTTCAATTG
Organism: Bacteroidales bacterium; assembly: GCA_036351335.1. Classification (GTDB taxonomy): domain Bacteria; phylum Bacteroidota; class Bacteroidia; order Bacteroidales; family F082; genus UBA4459. The sequence goes on from JAZBOW010000104.1 coordinate 218, forward strand.
CGCCTTATGGGGAAGCATCTTTTACCATGAATTATACAATTCCTCAATACCCCGAATACAGAAGTCTGTATGTGAAGGTGGATCCTGAAACGCTTATTGTTGAATCAAATTATTCAAACAATAATTCAGAGAGAACACTTAGACCAAATACTGACCTTGAGGCGCCTTTGGCTGTTTCTGTAACGGCACCCATGTATTTGGCATATGATGGAAGTGTGCTGGATCCGAACCCATTTAATGTGCATTTTGACATTTTTAATATTGGAGGTGCTGTAGCCAACAATGTAACGGCACAATTAATCTGCATGAACGGTTTGACCTCTTCTACATCCAACATCAATATCGGAAATATACCTGTAAACGGTACTTATCCTGTTGATGTTGAAATTACCGCCGACCCACTACAATTAGGCTATGGGTTCTATAGCCTGACACTATACATAAACGGGGAAGAGGAAAAAACAGTCAACAGGATGGTTATGATTGGTGATATTAGCGGTATTAATGAAGTTGAAGTGCTAAAAGGGCTGACAATTCATCCGAACCCCGCAACAGATGTAACTGAAATTGTATATAATTTAGATGAAAAAGCCCTGCTTAATATCGAATTATACGATGTAACCGGTTCAAAAATAAGAACCGTGTTGAACGAATATCAAAACAGAGGTGTGCAATCCGTTAAAATGGATGTAAGCAATCTTGATCCTGGCATTTATCTTTTAAATTTCAAAGCAGGTGATCAATCTGTCGTTAAAAAAGTGATGGTAGCGAAGTAAACATTTCAATTTACTTGTAATTATAAAAACCCAACTGTTCAAAAAACTTTGAACAGTTGGGTTTTTGCATTATTTTTGAAAAGCCAAAATGGCATTCAGTAACCCTGAAATAGTAATGGCATCCTAATTGATATACCACTCAAAACTTAACCAATATAATTAAAAGATATTAACATGGAAAAAACAAAATGCCTCATCATAGGTTCCGGTCCTGCCGGTTACACAGCAGCAATTTATGCTGCCAGGGCCGATCTGCATCCTATTATGTACCAGGGAATGGAGCCAGGTGGACAACTGACAACTACAACAGAAGTTGATAATTTTCCTGGTTATCCGGAAGGAATTGATGGGCCGCAACTCATGGAAGACCTTAAAAAGCAAGCTGAAAGATTTGGTACCGATGTCAGGTGGGGATTAGTGACAGAAGTGGATACTTCAAAGCGTCCTTTTAAAGTGAGAGTAGATGACGGAACCGATTTACTGGCAGAAACATTAATCATTGCCACAGGCGCCACAGCAAAATATCTTGGACTCGAATCAGAAGAGCGATTCAAAGGGGGAGGCGTTTCAGCATGCGCAACCTGCGACGGTTTCTTCTATAAAGGTAAAGATGTGGCCGTGGTCGGTGGTGGTGATACTGCTGCTGAAGAAGCGACCTACCTTGCCAATATGTGTAATAAGGTGTATCTCATTCATCGGCGTGACGAACTGAGAGCTTCAAAAGCCATGCAAAACAGGGTATTAAATACACCTAACATTGAATTATTATGGAATCATGAAGTAAAAGAAATTGTGGGTATTGAACAAGGGTTTACAAAAGCTTTAAATGGAGTCATTTTATTCAACAATAAAACAAGTGAAGAAAAAAAGATAGATGTGGAAGGTTTCTTTGTAGCTATAGGTCATACCCCAAACACCCAGTTATTCAAAAACAAATTGGAAATGGATGAAACAGGTTACTTGATCACCAAACCTGACTCAACAGCCACCAGCGTGTCAGGCATCTTTGCAGCCGGCGATGTACAGGACAAACATTACCGCCAGGCAATTACAGCAGCAGGTACAGGCTGTATGGCAGCCATCGAATCAGAAAGATTCTTGGGCGAACAATAAAATAAAAATACATTGAACAAGAAAAGCTACCCGCTATTGGGTGGCTTTTTCTATTTTTGAAATTCTAATTCGATTAAATGGTGCTTGGCGTAAGAGAGAAAAAGATAGTATTTGCCTCGAAAGTAAGTATTGGTGGCAATGCATTCTTATCCATTTTAAAAATCACCGTAGGCATTATTGCTGGAAGTTTAGCCGTAATTGCTGACGGTATTGATTCAGCCAGTGACATTATCACCTCACTAATCACCCTATATACGGCGCATATTGTAGCAAAGCCTCCGGATAAAAAATATCCTTACGGTTATTTAAAAGCAGACACCATTGCCACAAAAGTTCTGGCGTTTATTATCTTTTTTGCCGGGGCTCAGTTGGCTTTATCGTCCATTCGAAAACTCTTTAGCGAAGAAGTTTCCGTAATTCCCGACAATATTGCCATTTATATTATCATTATTTCCATCATCGGCAAATTCTTACTATCTATATATTTACGACGGGTTGGCAAAGAAGTAGAAAGTGCGATGCTGATTGCCAATGCAAGAAACATGCAAAACGATGTTGTTATTTCTCTTTCTGTATTGACGGGACTCGTTTTCACTTTTATTTTCAAAATGCCCATCATTGATGTAATTACTGCATTGCTTGTGAGTATTTATATTATGTTTATTGCATTTCGGATTTTTATGCAAACCAACCGTGATTTGATGGATGGCGTAGATGACGAAGAAATTTATCAGAAAATTGTCGACCAGGTAAAATGCGTCAATGGGGCTTCCAATCCGCACCGAATCAGGGTGCGTAAAATGGCACATTTATACTTAATTGCTTTGGATATAGAAGTAGACGGCAAACTTCGATTGAATGAAGCCCACGAACTAAGTGCCGCAGTAGAAAAAAATATCAAACAAAACATCTCCAATGTATATGATGTGTTGGTACACGTTGAGCCCTTGGGCAATTTTGAGGATGATGAAGTGTTCGGTGTTTCAGAAGATCAATTATAGCTAACTTCATTGTCATTTTTCACTTTGTAATTTTTTAATCATGTTGATGAATTATTGACAGATTAGACATGCCGTGCAGCTACCTTTTATATATTTGCATTTGCTTCTTCAATCCTTAAACATACACAACATGGTGTCCATTTTCCATCTTCCGAAAGGCCAATATTACCTTCTTAAATCCAAAGCGGGCTTGTCAAAAGCCGATATTGAAAAATTAAAATGGCTGTTTAATGAAGCAGAATTGTTGGAACAGGACCATGTAAAAGGTTTTTTTGTTGGCCCCAGGAAAGAAATGATCACGCCATGGAGCACAAACGCTGTGGAGATTACTCAAAATATGGGTATTGAAGGTATTGAAAGAATTGAGGTGTTTAAAAAAGCAGAAGGTGAAGAAGCAACCTTCGACCCTATGTTAGAGCGAATGTACAAATGCTTGGATGAAAAGTCATTTGATATTCCGGAAGCAGTTGAGCCTATTCGCAATGTCGAGGACATCCATACTTTTAATAATGATGAGGGATTAGCCCTGAGTAATGACGAAGTAGAATACCTGGAAAATATCAGTGAAAAAATAGGCCGGCAATTATCAGATTCAGAAATTTATGGATTTGCCCAAATCAATTCGGAACACTGCCGACATAAAATATTTAATGGCACTTTTATTATTGATGGTGAAGAGAAACAGGAAAGCTTGTTTGCAATGATCAAAAAAACATCAGAAAAAAGCCCTGACAATCTGGTGTCGGCATACAAAGACAATGTTGCATTTATTGTGGGACCGGTTATTGAACAATTTGCACCTAAATCACATGACAAAGCCGATTTTTTTGAAATAAAGGAAATACAGTCGGTGCTATCATTAAAAGCTGAAACCCATAATTTTCCCACTACTGTAGAACCATTCAATGGTGCTTCAACCGGAAGCGGTGGAGAAATCCGCGACCGCCTTGCAGGTGGTAAAGCAAGCTGGCCGCTGGCAGGAACTGCTGTATATATGACTTCCTACACGCGAAAAGATGGAAGCAAGGATTGGGAAAATAGTATTAAGCCCCGCAATTGGCTCTACCAAACGCCTGAAGAAATTCTGATCAAAGCTTCAGATGGCGCTTCGGATTTTGGCAATAAATTTGGACAGCCGCTTATCAATGGAAGCCTGCTCACTTTCGAGCATGAAGAGGCCGGCAAAACATACGGATATGATAAAGTGATCATGTTGGCAGGTGGCGTTGGCTTCGCCAACGCCATAGATGCTTTGAAAGATACACCTGAAGAAGGTGATATTATCGTAGTATTAGGTGGTGATAATTACCGGATCGGTATGGGTGGTGGAGCCGTATCATCAGTTGCCACCGGTGAATTTGGCAATGCCATTGAATTAAACGCAGTACAACGTGCCAATCCCGAAATGCAAAAAAGGGTAGCCAATGCCATCCGAGCGATGTCTGAA
>JAZBOW010000105.1:0-18104 GCA_036351335.1 Bacteroidales bacterium
CGTATTATACGAATAGGCTTCAGAAGCCCTGGCAAACAACAACCTCAGAAAATCATATACCTCGGTAATGGTTCCAACGGTGGATCGTGGATTGCGGTTTACGGATTTTTGCTCGATAGAAATCACCGGACTCAAACCATTGATCTTATCCACATCCGGGCGCTCCATATTGCCTATAAACTGGCGGGCATAGGCCGAAAGGGTTTCCATATACCGACGTTGTCCTTCCGCGTAAATGGTATCAAATGCCAGTGATGATTTACCACTGCCACTCAGTCCAGTAATAACTACCAGTTTATTTCGCGGTATCCTGACATCAATGTTTTTCAGGTTATGTACGCGGGCGCCCAGCACTTCCAGCACTTCACCCTTTTCATTATTATCAGCTATTTTCCTATCCTTCATTTTCAATTCTATCAATCGCTTATGCCATTTTGTTTGAGAATCAATTGTTCATGTGTCAGATCATAGGGCGCATTCGGTATTTTAATAAAATACGTTTTGTTACGCCTGTTTTTTAAATCCGTTTGCCTTAACCAGGGATTAAAATACTTGAGTAATTTATAACTGATACCATGATCTTTCGCGAAGTCAGCCCAATCATCAATTTTACCAATTACCTCAATGATATGATAAGGGATTGGCGGATAACATTGTTGAGGTTCAATATAAAAACCGAAAGCCTGTGGGTTTTCGAATATAAGTTTCATGGCCAAGATTCGGTAGACATACCTGCCGGTTTCTTCAGCAACTAACATATCATAATATGACCGGGCCTGCTGTTGTCCCATTAATCTTTGGATGCCATTAGTACCAGCATTGTATGAAGCAGCCACTAATGCCCAGTTGCCATATTTTTCATAACTTTTCAGTAAGTATTTGCAGGCCGCTTCAGTTGACTTTTCCACATGGTATCTTTCGTCCACTTCACGGTTCACCTCAAGGTCAAAATCTTTAGCAGTACCTTCTAAAAATTGCCAGAAGCCAACAGCATTTGAAGGAGAAACGACATTTGCCAATCCACTTTCTATAACAGCGAGGTATTTAAAATCGGCAGGCACACCATATGCTTCAAGGATAGAGTCAATCACCGGAAACCAGCGATACGACCTTTTTATGATCTGTAATGTTGATGAATGCCAATAAGTATTCACTGACAATTCCCTATCAAGCGCTTCCTTTACATAAAATAGATCGAGAGGTACCTCCTCACCTGCAAAACTCAGTTGTTTGGGAATGTCAAGTGAAACAATCTTATAATACTGTTCATTGTTACCGGGTAATTTTTCCTGATCCTGCTGCCACCACTTATCGAAACCAACAATCAGTAAAATAACCAATATGATTAACAGAAAATATGTTAAAGCTTTATTCATCAATTATCCTTATTTGCATATATAAAATCCGGTCTAAAACGGACTTTCCAACTCCTTAAAAAAAGGTACGCTTTTGTCTTTTACGGAAAGAATGGGATCGTTTATTTTCCAGTCAATATTCAAATCAGGGTCGTTCCAGCGAATGCTTCCTTCCGATTCTTTATGATAAATATTGGTGCATTTGTAAATAAACACAGTGTGGTCTTCCAGTGCCACAAATCCGTGTGCGAATCCGGGAGGTATCCAGTACATCCATTTATTATCCTGGGTGAGTTCAACCGAAACCCACTGACCAAAGGTGGAGGAAGATTTTCTGATATCCACCGCTACATCGAGTACCGAACCGCTCACCACGCGCACCAGTTTTCCCTGCGAAAATGGCGGTTTTTGATAGTGCAGACCCCGTAACACACCCTTGTTGGAAAATGATTCATTATCCTGCACAAAATTATGGTCAATGCCAAGCTTCAGAAATACTTCCTTGTTGTACGATTCAAAAAAATAACCTCTTTCATCCAGAAAGACCCTTGGTTTGATAATATACAGATCTGGTATCTTGGTTTCAATGATTTCCATACGGACAAATTTTAACTTGTAAAAGTACTTATTTAACACATAAGCACCTCAAATGTTCGCAATCAATTTCAGAACCTTTAACAATATCCTTTTGTATTCATGCCCATAATAATTGGAATTATTGTTTCTATAAACCGACCATATATGAACACTTGTGTTTTCAGGTGAACAGTAAAATAATTTGAGAAAAATTTCTATTAAAACTATATCTTTGGCTTTCAGAATTTGACATTTTACGGCATGAATTATGGTCACCAGGTTCAGCCAAAAACAATATGATACTGAATGGTAACCCATACCACAAAATCATCATCCTTTTAACCTTACTGTTAATGGGTTTTTTTGCGTACCCGCAGGATAGCTTAAGAGTTTATTACACTTCCCGTTTAGAAGGACAAACTCCCGAAATTGATGGCATAATAGATGAAGATGCATGGGAATTGGTAGTATGGAGCGGAAATTTTACACAACAGGAACCTTATGAATACCAAAAACCTTCCCAGGAAACGTTTTTTAAGGTGCTTTATGATGACAACTATCTCTATGTTGCGATTCGTTGTTTCGACAATGAACCTGGTAAAATTGAAAAAAGATTAACGCGCCGTGATAGTTTTGAAGGTGACTGGGTTGCTTTTGCTATTGACAGCTACGATGATGATTTAACCGGATTTTCATTTTCCGTAAATGCAGCAGGCGTTAAAAATGATGGAATTGTTACAAATGACAATGATTTTGACGATACCTGGGATCCGGTTTGGTATACCAAGGTGAATATAGATGAATTAGGCTGGACGGTAGAAATGAAAATCCCCTTTACACAATTGCGTTTTTCAAAAAAAGAGAATTATACATGGGGAGCTGAAGTTATGCGATGGTTATTCAGAAAGGAAGAACTTTCGTTGTGGCAAATGGTGCCGCGGGATGCTACTGGATGGGCAAGCCTCTGGGGTGAAATTCAAGGAATAAAGGACATTCAGCCTAAAAAAGAAGTTGAATTGATTCCTTATGTTATGGGTTACGTTGAAAATTATGAGGCGGAGGATGGCAATCCTTTTGAGGATGGCACTGACCCAGGATTTAATGCAGGTTTAGATGGAAAAGTGGCCATATCAAATAATATGACCCTTAATTTTACAATTAATCCCGATTTTGGACAGGTAGAAGCAGACCCTTCAGAAGTGAACCTGTCTGCGTTTGAATCCTATTTTGAAGAGAAGAGACCTTTTTTTATTGAAGGAAGCAATATTTATAATTATCCCGTAACCGAGGGGGATGGTTTTTTTGGTGTCGATAACCTGTTTTATTCCAGGCGTGTAGGTAGAAAACCTCAATACGAACCCGACCTTGATGATGAAGAATATGCCGACATTCCAGAATATACTCGAATACTTGGTGCCATGAAGTTATCAGGTAAAACAAGTAACGGGTGGTCAATCGGTGTGTTGGAAAGCATAACCAATAAAGAAAACACGTCTATATTTTCTGACGGAGTATATACGGAAGAATCTGTTGAACCATTAACCAATTATTTCAATACCAGAATTCAAAAAGATATTGACAAAGGAAATACCACTATCGGCGGCATGCTTACTGCCACAAACAGGTTTATCAATGATACTGATACATCTTTAAATTTTCTTCCGACTGCCGAATACACACAGGGAGTTGACTTCCAGAAATTCTGGAAAGATAAATCTTACAACCTCAGTATCAGAAGTGTCTTTAGCCAGGTTTATGGTTCAACTGAAGCCATAACAGAGCTTCAGGAAGCCCCTCAAAGATATTATCAACGCCCTGATTTAAAGCATTTATCAGTAGATTCTACAAAAACAAGCCTTTTTGGTAACGGCGGAACCATTGAAGGTGGTAGAACCGGTGGCGGACATTGGCAATACGGTGCATGGTTTACATGGCGAACACCCGGATTGGATCTGAATGGTATGGGATTCCTCAGGTTAGCAGATTATATGAACCAGGGAGTTTGGGGTGGGTACCGAATATGGGAACCTTTTAGCATCTTCAGAAGCCTGAATATAAACGCTTCTCAATCTTCGGGTTGGGATTTCTCTGGCGAACATTTATATATGAACGTCAATTTGAATATGCGAATGCAGTTTAAAAACTACTGGAGTTTTGCTATTGGATTTAACAGGGGATTTTTTGATATTGACCGTCATCAATTACGCGGAGGTCCGAATTTAAGAGCTCCCGGGGAATTTGGCACCTGGTTCAATATAGATTCAGATAGTCGGAAAAAAATATCTTTTGAGTTATTCGTGAGGAATAACTGGGGAGATGAAGCTTATCAAAGAAGTTTTGGGGCCAGTCTCGATTTTATTTATCGCCCCCTTAACTTCCTGCAGATATCACTAGAACCGGGTTATAATTACAGAGAACAAGAAGTTATTTACGTTGAAACACCTGAATATAATGGCAATGACGTCTATGTAGTTTCGGCCATAAACCAGGAATTTGTTAGCATGGATATTAGAATTGAACTTTCGATTACGCCCGATCTCTCCATTCAATATTGGGGTCAGCCTTACTTATTTTCCGGAGCGTATTCATCATATAAACAGGTCGCAAATCCAATGTCGAAACGTTGGCAGGATCAATATACCCTGTACACTGACAATGAAATTTCATATGATGAGGCTGACAATATGTATCATATTGATGAAAGTGGCGATGGATATACGGATTACAGTTTTGAGAATCCTGATTTCAGCTTTTACGAATTCCGCTCGAACCTGGTTATCAGGTGGGAATATATTCCCGGGTCCACTGCCTATTTGGTTTGGTCGCAAGGACGCACAGGTGACCACCCCGACGGCCGTTTCAGCCTATCAGAAAATATAAATAAGCTGCTGGATGTTAGCCCGAGGAATATATTTTTGCTTAAAATCTCATACCGGCTTAGTTTTTAAAAAAGCCTCCAAATTCTACCAACAATTTTTTAGCTTTGAGGCATAAATGTTGCACGCAAAAAATTAATGAGTAACCTAAAGAACAGTTTCCTTTTAATCAAATTTATCTCGAAAGTCAGGGCTGTTAATATTGAACATGGATCGTATCACAAATATGCAAAGCGTATTGCAGCATATGAAATTTCCAGAACACAGAAAATCAATGATGGCAGCATCACCCGGCTCCATTTGTTGAAAATGCAATGGTATATGGCCACCAACCTTTACCTGGGGGAATTGCTTGCTGAATTACGACCACAGCACCTTAGGTTAAATGAAAAGATGTCACTTATTTACCTCGGGGCACTCATGGCTATTACCGACTTGATGGTGGATGATCATCAACTTGGGTATAAAAGAGTTTCATTGCTCTTAAATGGCAAGACTATCGAACGCAGCCGCTTGACTGCCATCGAAAAGGTATTTATACTTTATTACGAAAAATTACTTTCAGGTATTGACGATAAAAAAAAGCAATTGATAAAGGATTTCACCATGCTGAAACCTCAGATTGAAAGTCATTTGCAACTGAATGATACTGCTAGCGAAGCAGCAATTCTTAAATTGACAAGGGAGAAAGGCGGGACGGCGATTCTACTCACAGCGGCTCTTCTCATTAAAATTACGAAAAAAAACAAGGAAGCATTTTTGCAACTCGGTGCCTTTATTCAATATCTGAACGACAGCCAGGATATTTTTAAAGATGCCCGGTCCGGTATGACCACTTTTGTAAGCTTTTGCAATAGTTTTAGTGAAGTAAATGACAAGCTGAAACAGGAATTTGAACAAACAACTGCCCTGTTACTTCAAACTGATTTTTCGCCGGAAAATTTATATAAACTCCTGTTTTACATGCATGCTTTGTATACTGGTGTGCTTTATAAGAACAACTTATTTGCCCGAAAACTCTGTAACACGATCGATGTTGGCGACATCCGATTGATGGAAAAAACCACATTTCGAATACCTATGTTTTCAGTGAAAAGTTTGGCGTTTTGTTTGCCAAGGATACTGATGTTTAAAATGCCGGACTTTTAATTGACAATCTTTATTTTCTTTTTAAAATAACAATATCATTATTGTCTTCAATACAATCCCATTCGAGTGAATCTTTGTATTCTTTAACTTTAATGTTGTATGATTGCTCATCTAATGGATAGGTACTTTCATTTGGCGATAAAATGATGTATTCGGCATCATGAATTAATGGAAATTGATAAGCTTTGTCCCTGAGAGCAACATGCGGCAAAAAACTTGACTGGACACTTACTGGTGCATCACTTGGAATTCCTCTTAGAAATTCGTGCATAATTTTAACGTCATAGGGTTTCTTGTAATGGTACGATTTATAGAACCTAATATTTGCTTTGTTGGTATAATAAACAGTGTTATCCATTACCCTGATAGTAGATATTATTGCGAGAACAATCAGTATGTAAGACCACATATTTCTCATCTTTTTATGGGTAAACCGGGAGATCACTAAAAAACATCCAATAGCAATAACGGGTGTGAGCTCAATAGAATAGTGATCTGCGATACTCCACATACTTGTATAATCATGGAATAATTTCTGAAAATAAACAGGGATAAGCATTATCAAATAATTCGGCTTTAGAAGCAATAAAAAACCGCCTGAAAATAAAACGATCAGATGGAATTCCAATTTTACAAAGTTTCCGAACTCATCACCAGTATGATTTTTAAAAAGCAGCCCAATTGAATCAATTGGATGCGCTATTAAATACTTCACAGCTTCATAGCTATTGCTGCCAAGTGATGAATAATGAAAGTGCGGATAGATGCCATTATTTGATAATGCTGGCATTACAAAATGGATGATGGAAATATAATATAGTAAGGATAATCCTATGAGAACGAATAAAAACTTCAGGCTTTTTTTGTTTTTATAATAATCGAACATTAACGCGAAACATATAAACATTGTCCATAAAGCCATATTTTCTTTTGCGATTAAGATCAGCATAAAGAATACAAATGCTACTGAATAATTTTCCCTTTTTATTGATAAAATAAACCAGGGAACAAGCATTGCAGCCACAACGTTACTATGATAATCAAAAGATAAAGCGGAGTATATTGCAAAAAATGAAAGAAAATATATCATGGCATGCAACGCCAACCTGCTTTGGATTGATTTGAAGAAATAGTAAACACCAAGCCCGCCAAACAATATTGCAATTATTTGAATAATGATTAAAGTGTAACTCCCAAAGATCATCGAGAAAGGTGAGAAAAGAATTAAATAAAGATCAAAATGATCTGCCAATAAATTCTCTGGAACCGACTTAAATGTCAGACTATCATTCCATTGAAAATGGGAATAATCATATAAGGCATTTGTGTACAATCCTAAATCTAATGCGCTGGTTCTGAAGATGTAATGATTTACAATTGAAATTAATGAATAAATACTGCCAAAAATAATGAGCGTTAAGATCAGTTGAAGATTATTTCTTTTTACTCCCATTATTAGCTTAAAACTATAGAATGAGTTTGGTTAGCTTAAAAGTTGTTTTATAAGCGATTAGTAAAGATAAAGAATCAAGTGATAATGTATTACACTTTTTGCAAATACCTAAATATGAATTACCTCCCCAAAAGCATCAGCAACGGCTTCCATAACCGCCTCTGACATGGTTGGATGTGGATGAACTGATTTGATAATTTCATGTCCGGTGGCGCCTTTCTTTCTGGCCACCACCACTTCTGCAATCATTTCTGTAACATTATCACCTATCATATGGCAACCCAGCCATCGGCCAATTCCGGCATCAAAAATCACCTTTACAAAACCATCCCTGTTGCCTCCGGCACTTGCCTTCCCTGAAGCTGTAAATGGGAATTTACCTACTTTAATATCATATCCTGCATCTAAAGCCTGTTGTTCCGTCATTCCAACAGATGCCACCTCCGGGCTGGTATAGGTACATGCCGGGATGTTGCCATAATCGATGGCTTCCACATACTGCCCGGCTATTTTTTCAACACAGGTAATGCCCTCATGTGAAGCCACATGCGCCAGTGCGGGGCCATGCACTATATCGCCAATGGCATAATAGCCATCCACATTGGTTTTATAAAAACTGTCCACTTTCACCTTGCCTTTTTCCACTTCAATGCCTGCATCTTCCAGCCCTATGCCTGTCAAATTTGTCTCAACCCCCACTGCTGACAACACGATATCTGCTTCAACTGTCTCTTCGCCTTTGGCTGTTTTTATATGCACTTTGCATGTATCACCGCTTGTATCTACACTCTCCACCGATGAACTGACCATCACCTTCATCTTGGCTTTTTTAAAGGATCGCGCCAGTTGCTTTGAAACATCCACATCCTCCAAGGGAACAATATAGGGTAAAAACTCAACCAGCGTGACTTCCACACCAAGCGAATTATAAAAATAGGCAAACTCTGAACCAATCGCTCCCGAACCAACAACCACCATACTTTTCGGAAGTTTATCCAGCGTCATTGCTTCGCGGTAGCCGATGATCTTTTTTCCATCCTGTTTTAAGTTGGGCAATTGCTTCGATTTGGCTCCCGTCGCAATGATGATATGACCTGCTTGATATAGAGCAGTTTTTCCTTCAGCATCAGTCACTTCAACGGATTTTCCGGGTTGTAATTTTCCAAAACCCCGGATCACATCCACTTTGTTTTTCTTCAACAGGTATTGCACCCCTTTGCTCATGCCGTCTGCCACACCCCTGCTTCTTTCTACCATTCCTTTTAAATCAGCGGTAACATCACCTTCGATCTTCACCCCATAATCAGCAGCATGTTTGGTATAATTGAATACCTGTGCGCTTTTAAGCAATGCTTTGGTAGGAATACAGCCCCAGTTCAAACAAATACCTCCTAATTCTGATTTTTCAATCACAGCCGTTTTCATTCCCAGTTGCGATGCCCTGATGGCAGCTACATAACCGCCGGGTCCGCTCCCCAATACCAATATGTCGTAATTCATGTGTGCTAATTTTATAGTTTTGAATTGCAAAAATAATATTCTCGGAAAGCCGGGGATGCAATTCTGATAAATTATGCCAGAGACACAGGAAAAGATCATTGAAAAGACAGTCAACTTTGTTCAAAATGAACTTAAAAATGCAGAGGGAGGGCACGACTGGTGGCATATTTACCGGGTATGGAAAATGTCGCTGAACATGGCAGCCAAAGAAAAGGCAGATGTATTCATTGTACAGTTAGGTGCTTTATTGCACGACATTGCCGACTCGAAATTCAATGATGGAGATGAAGAAGTTGGGCCTGAGAAAGCGGTTCAATTCATGACAAGCTTGAAACTGGACAGCAAAACAATTGAACATATCGAGGCGATTATCCGGAATATTTCATTTCATAAAACATTTGAAGAAAAGAAATTTGATTCATTGGAGCTAAGGGTTATTCAGGATGCAGACCGCCTGGATGCTATCGGCGCCATAGGCATTGCCAGGGCTTTTAATTATGGCGGCCATAAAAATTTCAAGTTATACGACCCGGGTATTGAACCTGACCTGCATATGGACAAAGAGACTTACAAAAAAAGTGATGCGCCTACCATCAATCATTTCTACGAAAAGCTTTTCCTGCTGAAAGATATGATGAACACATCAACAGGAAAAAGACTGGCCGAAGACCGCCATGCTTTTATGAAAAGATTTGTGGACCAATTTATGAATGAATGGGAAGGAAAACTTTAGCAACCTACTAAAATGCTAACGTTTTAGCAGCCTGTCCAAATCCCGTTTTGAGTCCTTTTCTTTCAAGCTGTCCCGTTTATCGTAATGATGTTTACCTTTTGCAATGGCAATCTCCAACTTTGCCAAACCTTTTTCGTTTATAAAAAGAGTAACGGGTACGATGGTCATACTTTTCTCCTTCACCTTTGTATGCAATTTCCGTAACTCCCTTGCATTTAAAAGTAATTTTCTGTCGCGTTTGGCTAAATGGTTGTTGTAGGAGGCAAAAGTGTATTCGGCAATATGCATACCCCTGACGTACAATTCGTGACCTTCGAAATAGCAATATGAATCGGCCAGGCTGGCCTTCCCATTTCTGATAGATTTGATCTCTGTGCCGGTCAACACGATGCCGGCCACGATCTTATCAATCAGGTGGTATTCCCATGAAGCCCTCTTGTTCTTTATTTTGATCCCACTACCCATGCATCAAATACTATTTAATATCTCCAAGTATCAACGGCATTCCGTCTTTTGAATTTCCAATAATCACCACTTTCGAGTTTGGTGATTCGGCAAGTTTTACGGTGGCACTGATACCTTTTTCCTGTAAAATTTTATCAGTTAAACTGGCGTTCAGGATTTTATTGGCTGCTGCTTTACCCTCAGCATCAATTCGCTGTCTTTCAGCTTCTTTTTGCGCTTTCTGCAACTTAAACTCATATTCCAATGATTCCTGCTCCTGTTTCAATTTGCTTTCAATGGCAGATTTGATGGTTGGTGGTAAAATAATGGAGCGGATAAGCACATTATCAAGTTCAACAAACTTATCATCCAGGATGGCTTTTGTTTCTTCGAAAATCTCTACCTGTATCGCATCGCGTTTTGTCGAGTATATCTGCTCAGGTGTATACCGTCCGATAACGCTTCTGGCAGAAGATCGCAGTGCCGGAATAACAACCACTCTTAAGTACGCATTTCCAATTTGTTGGTGCAGGAAGCCCAATTTTAAATAATCAGGACGGTACCATGCTGATACATCCGCTTTAATTTCCAATCCGTTTGAAGACAGCACATTCATTTCTTCGGCTATTTCCTGCTGTCTTACATTATAAACAATCATTTTATCCCATGGCAATAGAAAATGAAAACCTTCCCCATAGGTATTCTCAGTATCAACCCCGTTGGTTAATGTTTTAAACAACACACCGGCTTCACCGGAATTGATGGTTACCGTCATCCTGCTCCAGAAAACGACTAATAAGATTACAACAACCGCGATAATTGCTATCGGGCCAATACGTTTTACACTAAATTCCTGTTGTGCCATGCTAATTTTTTTAAGGTTTCTATTGTGGCAAAGATATGAATAAGTGGCGATCAGAATGATTCGAGCGGTATTATCATGATTTCGTAATTCCCGTTATTCAAAACTGAACACGCTAACGACTTACCATCAGGTGATATGCTCAGATGGTTCATCTTATAATTATCGTCGGTAAGCCGAATGAGATGTGTTCCATCCTTCCAGAAACTGTATAATTCGCCTTCAAGATCATCCTTATCAGAAATAAAATATATTTTCAGCCCATCAGGATGCCACGTGGCATACATAATATTATAGTCCTCAAAAGATTGCAATTCATTACCATACCAGTTGTATAACTGTAAACGATGAAATGGGTATGCGTATGACTGGTAACCATAGAGAACGGTTTTCCCATCCGGCGCCAAGCCTAAAAACGTGCTATTATTTTTATAATAGGACAATTGATTCAGGTTGTCATAAACGAAATGGTAACTGAACAACTCCCAGTTTTCGTGCTGGGCATCATACCCTAGGAAATATACCATCCGTCCGTCATTTGCCATTACCGGCTGTTTGCATATAATTTGCCGATCGAATAGAGGTGAAATTTTTAATGTTTTCAGGCCGACCTTATACAGGTACTGCATGGTATCATCACCTGCATCAAAAATGATAGCACGCCCATTAGGATGCCACACAGGATGCTGTTCATTTTGAAGGCTGAAAGTAAGCTGGATCGTGGAATCCATGTCCAGGTTGTACATGAAAATATCACAGTTTCCGTTTCTGTCAGACTGGTAAACGAGTTTTTTACTGTCAGGCGACCATGCAGGAGACACATCATCACCTGTATTTTTGCTGATATTCAGGGATGTGTCAATTGCTATGATCTGGCAGTAACCAAAACTAAAATACACCATCAGAAGAAGCACTAGAAAAATCCGTTTCATAGGGCCGTAAAAGTACGAATTGCGATTAGAATTTCAGGTTGATGCCCGCCATAAAATTGAATTCTGCCTGTGGAAAATAACCGTTCAGGATGCCTTCCTCACCATCATACACGTATCGATATACCCAGGCATTGGTTACATATTTGGCATTGAAAATATTGTTCAGCGTCAATAAAAAATCAATTTGTTTGATAAAATTTGTCTTGATACTATACACAAATCGTAAGTTATTTACCAGGTAAGGATCAATACTTCTATCCACATTTGAAGTATTATCAATAAACTGACGGCTTACATAAATTGAAATGAATGTCACTGTGAAATTGTTCACAGGCTCTACGCTCAGCCTGCTCGACATGGTGAAATCAGGTGAAAATGAAATATCGGTTGTTCCCAGTTCTTTTTCGTACTGATAAGGCTGGCTTTCCGGATCATCCCAATAATTCCAATTATCGACATATTCAGCAAAATTATTGATCTTGTTCAGGCTATAAGTGGCATTCAAATACCAGTCAACCATTTTAAGAAATTTAATACCTCCCATAAATTCAATTCCTGTTCGATAACTATCCGGCACATTCGTCATAACGGGAGCCCCTACATTATTGATTTTTCCGGTGAGTACCAGTTGGTCTTTGTAATCCATATAAAACAGGTTGGCTTCAAGGCTTAAAAAGCTACTACTGTATTTATATCCCAGTTCATAATCTGTTAACGTTTCTGGTTTCACTTCCTGCCCCGGATCAGCATCCCTGAAAACTGACCGGTTTGGTTCCCGGTTGGCAATTCCAACATATGCATAAATTGAATTTGCCTGGTTGAACATATAATTCAGTCCAATTTTAGGATTGAAGAAATTGTAAACATGTGCTTGTGTCAGATCGCTTAAATCATCATGGGTTCCATCAATTTCATAGTTTATTCTTCGATATTGAAGATCAGCATAGACATTGATCTGATCATTCAAGCTGTAATTCGCTTTGGCAAAAATGTTAAAGTCCGTTTTGATGCCTGTATTGAAATACCAATCCTGGTCATACAATCCGAGCGCTGCATATTGGGCCCAGATTACTTTGCCATAATGATCCCCGTCATATTTGTTCCAGCCTGTGCCTATATTGAGCTTCAGCCTGCTCATGCGATAATTTAAGCTTATATTGACGCCATAAAAGTGATTGTCCAGCCATTTCTGTGTGATCATGTTCGACCTGCTCACCGTATCATCCCCGAAGACCGGTTCACTGAATCCGTAATCAGCGTATTTCTCGTTGTTCTTATAGTTTTCATAATACCCGAGGCCTCTTGTATAAAAAAAACTGGATGATAAATTCAACTGACGATTAAATTCGTGTGCATAATGTGCCTGGTAATAGGTTTGCCTGTAATTGTCCGTTTGGTTATCATAATAGCCTAAAAAATTTCCTTCCTCATCAAATATTTCACCGGCTGGATTAAAAGTTCTGTTCGTCTCCAGGCTGTCTTTGGGTATTCCATACCAAGCCTGGTACGTTTTTTCAGCTCCATTCACAACGATCAGCTTAACGACATCCTTTTTCCCGTAATACCCTCCTGACAGGTAAAAAGAATTCAAATTGGCGCTGGCCCTGTCGACATACCCATCCGATTGGACAAATGAAACCCGTCCATCGAATGCCCATTTTTCCTTTATTAGACCTGTTCCCAGCTTGATGGTATTTTTAAAGGTGTTGAATGAACCCGCAGCACTGCTGATCTCTCCATACGGATTTGTTTCAAACTCACCGGTTTTTATATTGATACTTGCGCCAAATGATGCCACACCATTTGATGACCCTCCAACGCCGCGCTGCACTTTTAAATCGTCAATTGAGGAAGCCAGATCGGGTAGATCTACAAAAAATACGGCATGCGACTCCGGGTCGTTCACGGGTATCCCATTCATGGTTACATTAATGCCAGTAAGGTCAGTGCCCCTGATCCTCATATTGGTATACCCAATCCCGTTTCCTGCATCGGAAGTTACGACCGTTGATGGCATGGTTTGCATTAGATATGGCAGATCATGCCCAAAATTCTTTTCGGCAATTTGCTTTGCATCAAGCAAAGTATAAGTTGTGGGCGTTTCACCTCCGGCCCTGATGGCTGAGATGATCACTTCTTCACTCATATATACTTCCGGTTTCATACGAAAACTTATTTGAAGATTTTCTGACACTTCAAGGTTTTCACGGATGGATTTAAATCCCACATAACTTACAGTAAGCTTGTAATTACCGGGCTTCACATTATTGAATAGAAATTCTCCCTTCGAATCAGTTGAAGTAACTAAATAACTATTTTCTAACAAAATATTCGCACCCGGCAAAGACTCTCCGGTTTCATCAATAGCTACAACACCGGAGATAGAATACTGGGCACTAACAGAATAAGAAACAATTATAATGGATATTATAAAGACGTATTTTTTAAACATGGCTATTTGATTTAAGTTTTTAATTAAATCAAATGAGGAAAGCCGAATGGATCAAATAATATCACTCTCCCTTCGCCAGCATTATCCGGATCAGGTCCGAGGGTATGATCTCAGCCCTTAGTTATAAGGCACCCCTATTTGAGTCGGCAAAGTTACAAAAAAAGATATGATTTGATGAGGCTGATTGCAAGAAAGATATGCAAATCATTTAGCAACAATTCTTAATTTTGTGCTTTTAACCGTTCAGCTAAAACCATGAGAATCTTGATTATTAACGGCCCGAATTTAAACTTGCTCGGCGAACGCGAAACCGATATTTACGGCAATATGTCATTTGATGATTACCTGGAAGGATTGCGCACCAGGTTTTCCCATCAGCATATTGAGTATTACCAATCGAATGTGGAAGGGGAAATTATTAATAAAATACAGGAAGCTAACCTCGAATTTAATGTGATTGTGCTGAATGCCGGCGCCTACACACATACTTCCATTGCCATTGCTGATGCGATAAATGCAATAGACACACCCGTTATTGAAGTGCATATTTCAAACATCCTGGCAAGGGAAGATTTCCGTCATAAGTCATATATTGCACCTAATTGTGTGGGAACGATTGCCGGATTTGGGCTGGATTCGTACAGGCTGGCTTTAGAATATTTAAAATAGATTAACTAAACCTTTCCTTATCGAGGTCTGAATATTTTTTCTTTCCTAAAATATAATGTTGGTATGCTATATTGCCATCGTACATATTGCTCACATGTTTTTGCACCAGTTGCTTTCTTTTACGCTTTAGCTTTTTGAAATTTCTGTAGAAATACAAGTGAGCCTCAATTACGGCAGTTAAATCCTGAAAGTCACCCTCAAGCAAAAATTTAATACCAGCAGCACCATCCAGAAATAACCTGACGAGAAATGTGATAAACAATCTTTCTTTAGGAAGGTTTTTATACAAAAGGGAGAAATTATTTCTGAAATTCAGGTATGTTTTTCGAGCTGATTTTTTTGGTAAAGTGCCGCCTCCCACATGGTATACCACCGAGGATGGACATACCATAATTTTATAGTCTGCATTTTTGAGGCGCCAGCAGAAATCAATTTCTTCCATATGGGCAAAAAAATCATCATCAAGTCCGCCAAATTTATGGTAAATATCAGCCTTTACAAACATACAGGCACCGGTCGCCCAAAACACCTCAATGGGTTCATCATACTGGCCTGTATCTTTTTCCAGTGATTGAAATACCCGTCCGCGGCAAAAAGGGTAGCCAAATTTATCAATGAAACCACCACAGGCACCTGCATACTCAAAATCTTCCCGATCATCATACGATCTTATTTTCGGCTGACAAACCGCAATTTCAGAATCGGATTCCATCAATTCTATCACTGGATTAATCCAGTTCTCAGTAACCTCTATATCAGAATTGAGCAACACAAAATAATCGGCATCAATTTTACTTAATGCCATATTATAGCCAGTGGCGAATCCGCCATTATAGTGATTTTCAACCAGGTTTATATTTGGGAAATGTTCGGCCAGGTATTCGACGGAGCCGTCAAGTGAATTGTTATCGGCCACCCAAACTTCCGCATCTTTTGCCGTTCTTTCAATAACGATAGGTAAGAATTTTTCGAGAAAACTGATCCCATTATAGTTCAATATAACGACGGCTACTTTTTTCAATACGCTATTTCTTCAATTATAAATTCTCAATGTGGGTCGCTATTACAAAAGTAATCGAAAATATGTACTATCAGAATTATGGCAACTATCTAGGCTGCCTGTAGTAATCTGTTGCAAAACTTCCAAACGAATTAGGTACGATCACATCATCAATCGAGTATGGATCCCACGTGCGGCTGTATAGCTGCCTTTGCCAGTGATAATTAGCCAATTCACCCACTACATCCGAGTGAAGCAGCTGAAAATCATTGGTGGCAATCTCCTGGGTATAAAAAACGAATTTTTTGTCCCGCTGGCCATTTATAGAATAATAGTGCCAGATTTCATAAGGAAAAGCTGCCGGTTCATTATGGCTTTCGGCAATGGCATTTGGTTTGCCATATTGCAAGTATACTCTTCCCCTGTCTGACAAGTAGCCTGGCAAGGCTACCGTTTTAAAGTTATGGTTTGCCTGCTTAACGCGCTCCAGGTAACTTAACCAGGCCCCCTCGGGATCAAGATTATTTCGTTCATGCCAGAAATTGTAAAAATATTTTTGCAAATCTTCCACCTCCGCAGATTTAATTTGCGATTTCACATACATTTTTTCAGCTGAAGTGGAAATCGGATAGAGATAATCAATGTATAAAGCAAGTGTGTCACGGTTTTCGATCTGATCTACAAATGTATTGGATGCATCTGTTAACAACACATTCGTCATATTGAATTGCGCATCCGGATTATCGCGGTAAAAGAAAAGCTCTTTATTTGCAATCAATTCATTGTTCCGGTCGCGGGCTTCAAGCACAAGCAGGTAATTTCCGGTGGGTAACTGCTTGATATCAATAGTATTTAACATGACATCAATGGGTTTGGCGTTCATTTTTCTGAGGTAAAAGAACTGATCAAGTTTTTTATCCACCTCAAATGGCCTGATATATGAATAAATCACGTATGAATCCTCGCCTATAGACTTATCAGAATGATAAATTTCTGTGTAAAAATGCAAGGCTTTTTCCTCTTCCGGAAAAAAATTGAAGACGTAAGGTACTACCTTGTATCCATGCTTATTCAGGATGTTATCGGCATCATTTTTTTCATATGAACTTAGAAATTGGATATCAGAGAATGTCAATTCCTCATCAGGGAAAAAGACATTGAAACTTGTGTTGCTTACAATAGGATCTTCTGGGCTGTTGGGGTCATCTAGTGTAAGTTCCATGTCGTAAGTCCCAACAGGCAATGAATACCTCTGTACATCCAGGAAATTCAATGAATTTGCAAGGGTATCTTTAATCACTGGGCTTGTAAGCACATATTTTCCAAAATTTATAATACTGTCGTTTTGCCTGAAAATCATTTGTACGTGCAACTTACCGCTATAATTGCCATTTTCCTGCAATACCTGCTTGACACTGTTGCTTTGGATAGTTAGATAGGTTTCTACATAGGGCTCGTTTTCCGGGGTGTTGAACACCGAATAAGACAAGTATGCCCTAATGGATTTTGATTGCAGATTTATGGATAAAAATGCCATCACAAAAATACCAAGTACTATTTTTTTCATGTGATATATATTAATGGTTACGTACTACAAAATTAGGTGAAATACACGACTTAGTCAAGAAGATATTTTTACCTTTCATTAAGGCAGAATTATCAAATAATAAACCGTTGTAGGGATTAGCTGCGTTGATCACATTTTAGGGAAAATGCAAGAAGGTAAGAGCCCCGCGTGTTTTGCCTACCGGTTTATTCTTTTTTCAAACTTTTGAAAGTCAACTTTCAATGCTTGAAAAAAAACCCAACCTTACTGGTTGGGCTCTTGATTTGCGGAGAGTAAGGGATTCGAACCCTTGGTACCTCAAGAGGTACAACGGTTTTCGAGACCGCCCCGTTCGACCACTCCGGCAACTCTCCGAGGCAAAGGTATGAAGGTTTTATGAGTTATAAAAGAAGGTGAAGGGAGCGCTCCATATGAAGTATTGTATTAATGTGGGATTAACTTCGTTGATCTCGTTTGGGGGTGATGCAAAGTAAGAGTCCTGCGTGCTTTGCCCGCCGGTTTATTCTTTTTTCAAACTTATGTAAGCCAACTTTCAA
>JAZBOW010000106.1:0-3230 GCA_036351335.1 Bacteroidales bacterium
CCCTTAATAGCACTTAAAATACCATGCAATGCAACTGCCACTGAAGTTATTGCAACCCCATGTTCAGGGGCTACAGTTACTCCAAGAGCTGATAAAATTGCAACTACTGCCTGAACATACCCTGCTATACTTGTTTTTTGATCTTTCATTCTGAATCTCCCTTTTTAATTTCTCTAACATAAAATTTAAAATTCCGGTCTATTTTATCTCCAAGACGCTCAAACCCATTATCCACCTTGTCTGTCAAACAATTTATTTCTACTCTGGTCGCATAAATTTTAGGGAGCTCAATAAGACTCGAAAAAACCCATGAACCAAGAAAGCCCAATAAAGCCATATAACCTACTACGACAATTCGCCAAATTCTTGTTTGATTTCCATTCCACCAAGACAGATGTCTTCTTTCGTCTCTCCTACGATCAATGCCGTCCCATGTCATAAACTATTCTCCAAAAACAAACAAACCCTGAATCCGATAATTTTCAGGCTTGCTGGGAACACTCAAATCAATTTCTGTGTGAAGCTCATTAGAAGCCTCTGAAAAATTACCAGCAAGATCAAAACTCCTTACTATCCAATACCAATTACCACCATCAGGCATTAGAATAAGAGCCTGTCTTGTCTTAGCATTCGTAGTTACAAATGCTTTTTTAATTCCAGTCTGCTCCGTCCATTTACCGCTCTCTGCACTTCTATATATTGCATACCCTGCAAGGTCTGTACAGGGTGTGCCATCAGTATTAGTTGCCGGAGCATCCCATCGGAAAAATACACTTCCAGTTGTCATTTCCGCTTGCGCATGGAATACAAAAAAAACCATCATGAAACATAAAATTAAAATTAATTTTTTCATATTTATATCCTTTTAATATCCTTTTTCATATACGGTTTTAATCACAGCCTCCCCGTATACAACTCCAGAATCAAATTCAGCATAAGCCCAAAGACGCCATTCCCCTGCTATATCAATAATAGTCTCATCCGCAACATCATAATATAGCTTGTTTGTCTCTGTAACTGTTGCTGCCCATGATCCTTCCGTTCCGTCAGGTTTTCTATAATATATTTTTGTATTAGACGCAGCAGACAAATCAATTTTCGTATCAAGAGTAAATCTTAATGCAGATTGCCCTACATATATTTTTCCCATTATGCACCTGTAATTGTTACATTAACATATTGTGTAAGTGTTGCGCTTGAAGACTTTTCGTAAGCAGCATCCTCAACCCAACGGTTGAAAATATTGCTACCTACTCCAGGGGAAGCAATAGTGATACAACCCTCCCGAACAGCAGCATTGTTAAAATCTCCAGTCGTCCATTCATATTTCCATGTGCAAATGTCAGCGCCTGCACCTGTGTTATCTGCATCAGTATCGTTTGTTTTTGGATAACCTGCACTTGGAGCTTTATTGCTCCCTGAAATAGGAGTTATGCTGTCGTAGTCATCCGTTTTTGCGGCCGCTACAGCACCAGTGCCAAGAACACAATTTATAAAAGCATCGGTAGGTGTTTCACCTGCAAGTAATTCCGCCATGAATAAATCACCATCATTTGTAATAAGATTATGATTTTCCCATACTGTTTTTTTGCCATTTTCTTCTAACACTGTAATAATTGTTGTTTTTGCTGTCACTTTTTCTTTTTGCATAATAAATCCTTTCTATTAATTAAATTTGCTATCAAGTTCAACCGTTGTCGTCATTTCACTATCAAGTTCAACCGTTGTCGTCATTTCACTATCAAGTTCAATGTTTTCATACCACACTGTTACAGCTCGAACATACTTTATCAAACTTTCAACTGCGCCTGCTATTTCATTTTTTATTTTTGTTAAACTTGTAAAGAACATTGAGCTATCAGAAGCATTTACATTCTCATTTTTTACTTTTTTAATGACTAATTTTTTAACAAAATTCTCAACAGCGCCAACTGATTCTGAAAATATTTTTGTAATGCTTAGTTTTTTAACCTCTGTTTCTGTTGCACTTGAAGATTCATTTTTAACTTTCACAAGCCCTAATGTATGCGCAAAACTTTCAACCGCCCCTGCTACATCTGAAAAGACTTTCACTAATCCAAGAAACTTATATTCTGTGTCTGTGCCTGATGCTGTCTCGTTTTTTATCTTGTTAATCGCAAGTCTTTTTATACTTTCATCTATTCCATTTGCCGTTTCATTCTTTACTTTTTTAACAACAAGCCGTTTAACAAAATTTTCAACCGCACTAACAATTTCATTTTTTATCTTAACTAACCCCAAAGAAAACAAAGAACTATCTGAAGCGTTTACTATTTCTGACTTAATTTTCACTAATCCAAGAAACTTATATTCTGTGTCTGTGCTTGTTCCAACCTCGTTCTTTACTTTTTTAATAGCAAGTTTTTTTATTAAACTATCTACTCCGCCAACCACTTCATTTTTTATTTTCAATAAACTTAAACGAAGAACCGAACTATCTGAAGCGTTAACTATCTCCGAAATTGTTTTCACCAGCCCAAGAAACTTAACACTGGTATCTGATCCTGAAGCTGTTTCTGTTTTTATTTTTATTAAGCCTAAATACTTTTCTTGGCTATCTGTAGCCCCAACTGACTCAGAAAAAACTTTTGTAATGCTTTCACCGCCAGACGATTCTTCCCAATAATATAGAACTCCATTAATAACAGCAGGTGAATTACCTGATTTTAACGGGAAAGATATAACTCCGTTTATAATTTTAATTGCCATTATGCCACACTCGGTTCAGGATCAATTAACATATAACAACCAGATTCATATTTTCTAAGATAAACCTGTATATAAGCAATCCCCGCCTGTGAAGGATTAAAAGTTACACTTAAATCTCTCCATGCACCGTTAGTATATGTTGCAGTTGAATTTACAATAGTTGTTCTTGTTATTCCAGAAGCAGTATCTAAATATCTAACTTCTAAAACAACATCGTCTTGGTCTAAAGCAGTTGTCCAGCCAACAGGATAAATTTTAAAAGTTAGCGTTTGACTACCTGATTCTAAATCCATTGCTATCGGATTCAGTGGAGATAATTCCATTTGACAAGCATAATTATTTTTACAATAACTATTCGGGATGCCTACTAATATCCAATCATTACCGGATGGAGGCGTTTGAAAATGAGAGTCTCCCGAAACAGCAGGTAGCCAGTTTCCACAATTTAGATAAATTCTTAAACTTCTTTTATCTGTTGATTCTAATAAGCAGTTTTCTAA
>JAZBOW010000107.1:0-2769 GCA_036351335.1 Bacteroidales bacterium
CTGGACCCAGAGTTTCGGGCGTTTAACGGGTGAGAATGTATGGGTGGATACATCGGGTTCCCTGTTTTTTGTGCATTCGTTTCTCTGGTCGTTTCTTCCCTGGACTTTGCTGGCATTGGTTGCTTATATCAGGAAATGGACAATTGTTATCAAGGATGTTAAGTCAGCCAGAAAAGAAGAGATACTGACCCTCGGAGGCATTACATTGGTTTTTATTGCCATGTCACTATCGCAATACAAATTGCCTCATTATATATTTGTTGTGTATCCTTTGATAGCGATATTAACTGCCTCTTTTATTTATGATTTTGTTCAAGACCGGAATCGAAAAATTTTTCACAAAGCAATTCCTGTTACTCAAAACATTGTCAACATACTCATTTGGGTGGCAATAATTTTTATCTGTATATATGTATTTCCACTGAGTTCCATTTTTATTTGGGTCATGATATTAATTCTACTTGCATCGTTTATAGTATCCCTCTTTAAGAAATCGAAAGATATTTTTACTGCAAGCTTATTGACAGCCATAGGATTGTCGCTCATGCTGAATTTGCATTTTTATCCTGTCCTTTCAAAATACCAGGCTGGTGTGACAGCAGGTAAGTTTATTAAGGAAAAAGATTATCCCACAAAAAAAATATTGGCGTACATCGCTTTTCGATCATCACTGGATTTCTATTCCGGTAGAATTATTCCGGAAACAAAAGACCCAGAAATGATGGAGCATTTGGCTAAAACCCACGATACCCTGATCATATTCACGAATGACAAAGGATTAAGCGACTTGAAAGAAAAGCAGATCAATTACAGAGAAATCCAACGGTTTAAGGATTTTCATATCAGTACATTAACGCTTCCCTTTTTTAATCCGGCTACGAGGGAAGACGCCACAGATGTAGCCTATCTGATATTAGTCAGAAATGATCCTGAAGCAGATTAAGATGTTATTCAGCTTCTTTTTTTCCTTCAAACCATCTGAATACGAAGCCGGCAAGTAGTGCGCCAATAATGGGCATCACCCAGAAGAACCACAATTGACTTAAAGCGATGCCGCCTTCAAACAGGGCCGGTCCTGTGCTTCGTGCAGGGTTCACCGATGTGTTGGTTACGGGAATGCTGATCAGGTGAATAAGCGTTAGTGCCAGACCAATAGCAATACCGGCAAATCCTTTTGGTGCTTTTCTATGGGTAGCACCTAAAATGATAAACAGGAACATAAATGTCATTACTACCTCAATGATCAATCCCGACAAATATGGATAACCGCCTGGTGAATGCTCACCATAACCATTTGATGCCAGGCTTCCTTCTCCCAATTCAAATCCCGCTTTACCACTTACAATAAGGTACAATACACCAGACGCCGCAATCGCTCCAATAACCTGGGCCACGATATAAGGTAAAAGATCCTTTCCGGCAAATCTGCCACCGGCCCATAAACCGAATGAAACAGCCGGGTTAAAGTGGCCGCCGGAAATGCTTCCTACAGCATACACCATGGTAAGTACTGTTAAACCAAATGCCAGCGAGATGCCCAGTGTGCCCACACCGCCTCCCGCCATTACGGCTGTACCGGTACCACCTAGCACCAGCCAAAAAGTTCCGAAAAATTCTGCGCCTAATTTTTTTGATAATTCCATAATGATTCCTCCGTTTTTTAGTGAATAATAATTGATAGTTTATAATGATTGATTCATTATCCGTTCAATGTCATCTATTTCTATAGGTATGTTTTCCATCAAATCAATTGGTTTATCTTCTGTAATTAAAATATCATTTTCCAGCCTAATGCCAATATTTTCTTCACGAATGTACAATCCAGGCTCGCAGGTAAATATCATACCCGGTTCAAATGGTGCATATTTCGATCCTACATCATGTACATCCAAGCCAATGGGATGTGCCACACCATGCATAAAATACTTTTTAATCAATGGATATTCCTTATCCTGGTTCTTTACGTCTGCGGCCATAAACAAACCAAGTTTAATCAGTTCGGCTTCCATCAGATGCTCGGCAGATGTATTAATAAAATCGGGGGTGTTTCCTGGCACATATAATTTTCTGAGTTCTTTAAAAACCCTTAATACAGCTTTGTAACAAGCTTTCTGTCTTTCGCTAAATTTTCCGTTTACCGGGATGGTCCGGCTCATATCAGCCGTGTAATTGGCATACTCCGCACCGAAATCCATCAATAGTAGGTCACCATCAACGCAGACTTCATTGTTATCAATATAATGCAATACACAGGCATTTTTCCCGGAAGCAATGATAGGTGCGTAGCCGTGCCCGTTAGCCCGGTTGATGGTAAATTCATGATCCAGTTCCGCTTCTATTTCAAACTCATGAACACCAGGTTTTACAAATCTTAGTATCCTTTCAAACCCTTTCTGTGTAATGTCACTTGCTTTTTGAATGAGCTTAATTTCTGCTTCCGATTTGATAGTTCGTAATTCTGTGAGAATAGGTGCAGCCCGTTCAATCTTATGCAATGGATATTTGTCTTTAAACTCAATGGCAAAGCGGTGGTTTTTGTCCGGAACTTCATTGAAGAACTTTACATACTCATTGCTGTTTAAAAACACGGTGTTGGTGAATGAGAGCGCCTCACGCAATGAAGCTTCAAAATCGTCCAGCCAGAATATATTCTCAATTCCTGAAATCTCGCGTGCTTCTTCTTTGGTATATTTATGGCCTTCCCATGTGGCCAGTTTTTCATTTGTTTTAATGATAAATAGTACTTCTTTAAGTTTCTGATTCGGACAA
>JAZBOW010000108.1:0-4834 GCA_036351335.1 Bacteroidales bacterium
GTTTTGCGCGGCAGGCTGGTTCTGCGCATCGCCGGGGCTGAACAGCAGCGTTTGGTCGGGTAAAATGATCATCCGGCAGCCATCATGGGTGGTATTACCCTGGATGTTATCGAGCAGGATAAATTCATTAGTCAATTGTCCATCACTATATTCATAACGGACAATCCGTTCCTTAATATCTCCTGAAGCCATGTATGTATAGGCGGTATACACATACGGATGCATATCAAAATCGGGATGCAATACCATGCCCAGTAATCCTGATTCGCCTTCCTGGAATACCTGGTTCGAAATATCGAGTATTACATCCTGGGTGCCGGTTTCGGGATTGATGCGGCTTATGCGTCCATAACGCTCAGTCGTCCAGATATGATCATCAGGGCCCCATTGAATTTCCCAGGGAATGTCCAGACCCGTAATGATAGTAGCCGTATCGATGGTGGTTTCGCGTAACTGTATTTGTGCCAATATTATAATTGAAGTAAATAGTGTGCCGAGGAGAAGTGTCAAGTGTTTCATGCCAGATAGTTTTAGAATGACAAATTTAAGCAATTCGTATTTCTGGTAGGATGGTAAGGATCATGGTCTGGTTTTCACTACACTGAATAGGTATGATGGCAAAAAAAAAAATTCTCGAAAAAACTTAGTTCAAGTTTCTCAAAATAAATGATTATGCTTGATATTTACAGTAATCTGTATAACCTTCAGCCCCTGAAGTATAAAATGTTTCAGGATCCGGATCGGTAAGTGGCCAATGGTTGGCAAATCGTTCGGGAAGATCAGGATTGGAGATGAATAAACGCCCAAAGGCAATGGCGTCTGCCCGTTTTGTAGCAATTTCCTTCTCTGCATCTTCAAAACCATAATTACCATTGGCAATTAAGAAACCCCTGTAAAGGTTTCGGTAATGACCAATTACATCATTAATAAAATAGGGGGAATCAATAATTTGCCAGGGCCTGGTTAAGTGCACATATGCTACACTGTACGCGTTCAACCGGGTAACGATAAAATCAAAGGTTTCTGTTGTCTCTTCATCTACTAGTATTCCATATTTCTCATGCATCATCGGGTTCAGTCTAAGCCCGATTTTATCTTCAGGTAATACTTCTTTCAAAGCATCTATAACCTCAAAGAGAAATCTGGTTTTATTTTCAATACTGCCGCCGTACTGGTCTGTACGCGTGTTGCTTGCATTACAAAAAAACTGGTGAAATAAGTATCCGTTAGAGGAATGAATTTCTACACCATCAAAACCTGCTTTGATTGCATTTTGAGCCGCATTCCGAAAATCCAAAACGGTATTTCTTATCTCATCAACAGTTAAAGATTTTGGGGTTACGGATTTTGCCCGGCCCGATTTGGTGCTGATTAATGTATTTGGATTGACAGCAGATGGGGCTACGGGAGCGTTACCATCAAGATAAGAAGGATGCGATAACCTGCCAACATGCCACAATTGGGCAAATATCTGTCCATCATGTTTATGTACCATTTCCGTAACAGGTTTCCAGGCCTCAACTTGTTTATGGGTGTAAATTCCAGGAATATTTTTGTAACCTGTAGCCTGCTTTGATACGGGTAGTCCTTCAGAAATGATCAGTCCGGCAGAAGATCTTTGCTTATAATATTCTGCATGTAAATGAGTTGGGGCTCCAAAATCGTTGTCGGCCCTGCTGCGGGTTAAAGGCGCCATAAAGACCCTGTTTTTTAGAAGTAGCTCTCCAAGTTTTGTTGGCTCTAATAGTTTCATCTGATCATTTTTAAATCAAATATAACCTAATCTAAAGTTGCATGAACAATTAATGAAAAGTTGAACAGTTCAGGGTATTCACCTGCATTATTTAAGCAGCAACAGTTTTCTTGGCTCACTCGTTATCCCGCCAGTTCTTATTCTTGCATAATAAAATCCTCCGGGTAGATTTTCGGGAATCCATGTAAAAGAGTTTTGAAAAGCCTCAACCTGGCATTGATCCACATTGATTCCTTTGGAATTAAAAATTTCAAGAGTGCATTTTTCGGGTCTTTGCCCGATACTAAATGTGGTTTCTTTATAAAACGGGTTTGGATAATTGCTGAGGCTTACTGTAGAAATTTGTTTTTCAATTGTTCCAACTTCAGGATCAGGATGTATCTTTATGGCAACCGGCCGATGATCTGATACATTTATTTCATATTGATAAAAGCTGTCAAAATAATCGTCAACACGAATGGTTTCTATTTGCGAACCTTCATTTTCAAAATCATGAAATAAAGGTTTGTTAATCAATATATGATCGAGGTGCGAAGGCCAGGAAGGGTATGACCAGTAATATTCGCCACCTTCCGCGATTTCCATATCCACAAACAGATAATTTTCAGGATCATTTATAAAGGCTTTAAAAACATTATTGTAGGGGTTGTCTTCCACAAGCAGATCATTGAGGTCCCCCGTCATGATGACCCGCTTATTGAAAAAATAATCATCCATATATGCTTTAAGTAAATTGGAAGCATCCAACCGTCTTGTTTCTTCATCATAAGGATCGTTCATATCTAACACCCCATCCCCACAACATTTAAAATGATTGTTGATAACCACATATTCTTGTCCCGAATAGTTTAACTCCATAACCATGGGCGATCTTGGAAAAGGCCGCCAATAAGGCTCAGTTGTATAGATTTCATAAATCGTATCCACTTCAATGATGGCCGAATTGTAAATAAAGGCAAGCCCGGCAAACCAACTTGATTTAAAATAACCTTCATAGTTTTCAAGCTCATTCATCATTTGCTTAAAAACAATCGTGTCATCCAATTCCTGCATGGCAATTAAATCGACGTCAAGGTCCTCAATTATTTCCTTTACGTAGTCAACTGTTGTCTGACCATTTGTTGGGAACCACTCAATGTTCCAGGTCATAACCTCAAAGGTTGAATCAGTGCCAAAAGGAGGGATATCCAGGTCTTGGCCCCAAGTGGTTATACCAAAGGAAATCATTAAACAGACGAGTAGTAGTTTCTTCATAATTTATGGAATCATATGCTGAAGCAAACTTATATGATTACACCCTTAATTCCTATTTTATAACCAACGATTTAAGGGTCGTTCTTTAATTTGGCAATACCTACAGGTGGGCCATATGGGTAAGCTGATAACAGCCCGCTTGTCTTTGGTTTCCCTTCCTCTAACAGATTTCCAATTAGGAAGGCCTGAGCAAAGGATTCGAAATCCAGATATCGAACAGCAGAGTTTGAGATTGCTTCACGCTAACACACAAGCTTACGTGCTGGGTTCGCAATGACGGTGGATTCTTTATTTATTTGGTGTAGCAAGTGTCCTTAATTATTCAGCTAATATCCCTACCAACTGATCCATCAGGCTTTTGATCAATTTTCTTTCGTCCCTGTCCAAAATATATATTGAAACAGAGGCGTTCAAATCAGGGAAATAAAGTACTTCCGTCGCCCAAAATCCACCATGACCATAGGCTGTGAAATTTTGGTATTCCACTTTTGAGATACCTAAATAGTAATTGCTGGGTTCTTCATCCTTCGTTTCAATTTCTGTATAAATCAAATTCAATACAGCAGTATCCTGAATTATTTTGGCATCAAATAAATCATAGGTGAATTTTGCCAAATCTTTGGTCGGACAGGCAATTCCGCCACCTCCGTACAAATCAACCGAAATATCCATCTCATAAGTGTCCCATGATTTTTGCCCCCAGTATTGGTGCGCCATGGCTTCGGTATTTGCTGGTTGTTCTTCAAGGGTTGGAAACCAGGTGTTGTCTAAGCCCAATATTTTGTATTTGAGAAGTTCCCGCATCGCGGTGTAAAAAGGCTTTTTCTCAATGGTTTCAATGATTTCGGTGCACAATAAATAGTTGGCATCGGTATAACTATAGGTAAAGCCGGGTTTACCAAGGGGATCGCCTAATCGAACGGTTAAGGCCAGTTGGTCATCCCTGGTCCACCGGTGCAATTTATTGGCATCAATGAAATCTATATACTCCTGGTTGGCGTAATTCTGAATACCACTTGTGTGCGAAAGCAGATGTTTGATGGTGATTTTATCCAGATCATAGCCAGCTTCTTCAAATAGTTTGCGGGTTTTATCCGACAGTAACTTT
This sequence comes from Bacteroidales bacterium, assembly GCA_036351335.1. GTDB lineage: Bacteria > Bacteroidota > Bacteroidia > Bacteroidales > F082 > UBA4459. Next base: position 4,116 of record JAZBOW010000108.1, read on the forward strand.
TCAATGGGCTCATCGATGGACAGTTTCCCATCTTCAACCAACCTCAAGATGGTTGCAGAAACATAGGTTTTGGTATTGCTGGCAATCCATGCAGGTTGGTCGGGTTTTAAAGTGGTATTGGCATTTTTTTCAGAATAACCGACCGTCCCGCTCCAGGAAATTCCCTGATCGGGCGCCTCCACATGAACCATAATACCGACAGACGCAGGATGGGCTGCGTAAACGGAATCAATTAGGTTCTTAAATTTTGTTTCAATGGATTGGGAAAAAGCATAAGCATTTAAAAATAAAATGCCAATTGCTATTAAATAGATTCTTTTCATATTGAGTAATTATTGATTTGAAGTGCAATCACTGTCCCGATAACCACAAGCAAAATCTCACCAATGGCATAGCGCATGTATTTTGCTACATTGCTTGCCTTCCGGTCAGGCAGGTTTTCAGCGGCAAGTTGCTGGCGAATTTTTCTAAAAAATTTCATTATTTGGTTTGACAAATGAACTACATGGTTAAAGTGAGCCCGCCATCTACCGTAAGCGTAGAGCCGGAAATATAGCTGGACTCATCCGAACACAGGAATACAATGGCTTTTGCAACCTCTTCCGGCTGACCAATCCTTTGCAGGTGGACAGTAGGTAGCAATCCCTTGTCGTAGAGATCATCACCAACGATGCCTCTTAAGCGGTGGTGCATAGGTGTATCAGTAATGCCCGGACATA
>JAZBOW010000109.1:0-2034 GCA_036351335.1 Bacteroidales bacterium
TCTTCAGGGTTCAGGTATAAAAAATTGGTGTTTTCGGTACCCTGAAGCATACGGTCGGTATTATGGGTCCATGAGTTTTGCGTTTGTACCGTTCTTTTTGTGATCATCTTAAAGTGGGCATTCTGATGGCTTTCCACTTTAAAAAGCGTCTGCAGGCGTTTGTTGGCAGCGTCCATTAATGGAGCAGGTGCCAGGTCGATCTTTTTATCTTTGGTGTGTACCCGTTTTCCGAGGAAATCATTTTCTTTATGATCCTTGCGTAACCACCCATTGGGATTTTTCAGCAGTTTTTTAAAACCAGGCTGGCCGCATATTTTCAGCAACACATTAAGCATCAATTGCTGCGGAACAGCACGCTGTCCATTTTCCAGTTTGTTGAATTTCATCAGGCTTTCAAAAAAGACCTGTGCTGCTTTTGAACCCCACAACGGAAAACCGCTGGCTTTTGCAAGTTCAATATAAATACTGGCCTCATCCCGCTGCTCGCCCTGTGGGGGTGCAACGGCTTTGGTGGCCTGCAAATAGGGTTTGGTCTGTAAACCCAGCATGAGCGGAAAAATGAAAGGCAGGTCGGGACGCTGGAAAGGATCGGTGCAGGGCAATACATAATTTGCGACGGCACAGGTTTCGTTGTGTTGGATATCGAGGCAAACCAATAGATCCAGCTTTCCAAATGCTTTTTTAAGCTTTTCCGAATCAGCCATGGTGATTAGTGGATTGCCACCGGTTACAAACAGAGCCCGCACCTGTTTCTCTCCGGGCGTCAGGATTTCATCTGCCAGGATACCACCTGGAAAGGCGTCATTCACTGTTCCGAAACCACCAACACGCGATTTCAGATCTTTCATAAGCAGGCCTTTATTAACACCAAATTTTACGAAGTCCATGATGCCACGGCCCACCAGTGTGCCACCTTTCCGGTCGAGGTTTCCGGTAATAGCATTGATCACTTCCTGGATCCAGAATGCCAATGCCCCCTGTCCGCCCATATTCACGCCAGTGGAAGAATAAAGTGCCGCACCATTTGCTGATAAATAAATATCTACCAGCTGCTTTAATATTTCGGGTGAAATGCCTGTTACTTTAGCTGTTTTTTCAGCCGGCCACTGGCTTGCCAGTTCAAGTATCTCATCTAGTCCCGACATGTAGTCCGTGACACGATCATTTTGAATGCCTTTTTGAACTTGCACTTCATTTAAAAACGACAGATAAAAAAAGACATCAGTGCCGGGTTTGATAAAAATGTGTTCTTCGGCCACTTTAGCAGTCTCGGTTTCCCGCGGATCAACTACAATCACTCGCCCACCCCGTTTTTTGATATCCTTGATGTGTTTTACAGGATTGGGCACCTGAATGAATGACCATTTTGAGACCACCGGGTTAGCGCCTACAATGATCAGGCACTCATTCCGCAATACATCGGGGAAGGGCTGGATAAACGGAAAACCATACATATGGCGGGCTGTGGCGAATTTATTGCTGCAATCCTGTGTGGCGCTGGCATACATGCTGTTCGAGCCAACGCCTTCCAGAAATCCCTGTGCAAATACAGGGTGTAGCACACCAAATCCGGCAGCGGTACCTACATACATAGCGATGGAGTCTTTGCTGAATTCACCTGTTATGGCCTTCACCTTCTGACCTATTTCACTAAGAGCCTGTTCCCAACTGATACGTACATGTTTACCATCTACTTTCTTGAGGGGGTATTTCAACCGGTCAGGAGATTGATAGATTTGATGCTGGTGGAGTCCTTTCACGCAACCAAAACCGTGGGTGGCCAGATGATCCGCATTGGGAATGATTTTAACGATCTCGTTGTTTTCCACTTTCACTTTCAGTCCGCAGAGGGATTCACAAATCCGGCAAAAGGTATATTTTGTTTCAGTCATTGTTCGACAAATAAAAGCTTTGTCCCTTCTTAAGGGTCATTTAAAATTCGTAAAATCTAATTGTAGGTAAACAGGTATTTATTCGGCCAGTTCATGCCCGATCTGCTTATTTCCATGGGCTAAAAATAAAAAGTTTTTAGCA
>JAZBOW010000110.1:0-10992 GCA_036351335.1 Bacteroidales bacterium
GCTGATTCCGGTTGGAATTGTATTGTTGATCTTCGGCCAGATTTGGGGTGGCATGATGATTTTGGCGTTTGGTTTAGCGGGCACAGCTAAAGAAGTCGGGAGACCGAAGCCGCCTGCCCGGCTTGAGACAGACGGGGAAGCCCGAAGCCTGGAGAATGACAATATAAGTTGGCAGGACCGTCTCCGGAGAACAGGAAGCTGGGTGCTGGAATATATCGAAATAATCATTGTGTTGATTGGAGTTACCTGGTTGCTGGCGCGCTACTGGTTACCGCTCGGTCCGGCAAAAAGCCTGGTGATGAACGTATTGTTTGTAGGCATTTTGCTGGTGATTATTTTGGGGGCATTTGCGCTGCTTGAATATTTCTACAAGAAAATATTAAGCTGGTGCCTCAACCACAAGGCAGCATTTCTTTCTATACCCACTTTGTTAATTATTCTGGGATTGACCATCTGGATGGGCTTTAACACGCTTTTCGGGTTTGTGGCCAGCGGATTTGATTATGTGGGATGGAACATACGCACCACGGAAGTCTGGTCCACATTAACACATGAATTCCCCGGGATCGGAAAAGAATTTATGCCTTCGCTCGACGAGGGCAGTTTCTTGTTGATGCCCACTTCGATGCCGCACTCCGGGATAGCATATAACCGCAAAGTGCTGGGGCAGCTCGATTTGCTGATTTCCAACATTCCCGAAGTGGAATTGACCGTGGGAAAACTCGGACGGGTTGAATCAGCGCTCGATCCGGCGCCCATTTCGATGTACGAAAACGTGATCAACTACAAACCGGAATACATGCTGAATGAAAGCGGCCACCGTGTGCGGTTTAAAGTAGATAAACAAGATCGTTTCATTCTTGCTTCGGGCGATACGCTCTCCAATAAGGAAGCGTTGCAACGTGACGTTTCCCGTGAAGATTTAATTCCCGATAAGCGTGGAAACTATTTCCGCAACTGGCGCGAAGAAATCAAATCACCTGACGATATCTGGGATGAAATCGTGCGTGTTTCCAAAATTCCGGGTGTTACTTCGGCACCCAAACTGCAGCCCATCGAAACCCGGCTGGTAATGCTGCAAACAGGAATGCGTGCACCCATGGGAATTAAAGTGTATGGTCCGGACCTTACAACCATTGAAGAGTTTGGGCTGCAACTCGAAGATGTTCTGAAAACAGTTCCTTCGGTAAAAGAAGAGGCCGTGTTTGCCGACCGAATCGTGGGAAAACCTTACCTCCACCTCAACATCAACCGTGAAAAGATTTCGCGCTACGGGTTGAATGTAGACGACGTGCAGCGCACCATTGAAACGGCTATCGGGGGCATGCAAATTACTTCCACGGTAGAAGGCCGCGAACGTTTCCCGGTCCGGGTGCGCTACCCGCGTGAGCTGCGCGACGATCCGGAATCACTGAGAAAAATACTGATGCCCACGCCAACCGGAGCGCAAATCCCTCTGGAACAAATCATCGATTTTGAATATGTACGCGGACCGCAGGCAATTAAAAGCGAAGAGACCTTTTTGGTGGGCTATGTGCTGTTTGATAAAAACGAGGGATTCTCGGAAGTTACGGTAGTGAACGATGCCCGTAACGCGATTCAGGAACGAATCAATTCCGGAGATTTGAAGGTGCCGGCGGGCGTGAGCTACAAATTTTCGGGTAGTTACGAAAACCAGGTACGGGCCGAGAAACGGTTGGCGATCATTGTGCCGCTGGTGCTGGGCATAGTATTCCTGATCCTCTATTTCCAGTTTAAATCGGTAAGTACGTCGCTGATGATTTTCTCAGGCATTGCCATGGCTTTCAGTGGTGGGTTTATGATGCTCTGGCTTTACGGACAGGGATGGTTTGTTGATTTTTCCATCTTCGGAACCAATATGCGCGATCTGTTCCAGATGCACACCATCAACCTCAGTGTGGCCGTCTGGGTAGGATTCATTGCGCTGTTCGGTATTGCAACCGACGATGGCGTGCTGATGGGAACTTACCTCGACCAGAGTTTTGCACGAAACCGTACCGATAGTTTGAAAGGAATCCGGGCAGCGGTTGTGGAAGCCGGACAACGCAGGATCAAACCTGCAGTAATGACTTCGGCAACCACGATTATCGCGCTGCTGCCGATTCTGACCTCCACCGGCCGTGGTGCCGACATCATGATCCCGATGGCCATTCCGGCATTCGGCGGGATGATTTTTGCCGCCGTCACCTATTTTATCGTGCCGGTGCTTTACAGCTACCGCGAAGAGCGAAAACTTAAAAAAACTCAGTCATGAAGAAGATAATAGCAATTATTATATTTTTCTCAGGGATAAGTGTTGTGCAGTCACAGGCGCTCGATACCTACCTTGAGATCGCAGCCGAAAACAACCCGGGCCTGCAATCGAAATACAAGGAATTTGAAGCCGCCTTACAAAGAATTCCGCAGGTAAAAGCGCTGCCCGATCCTTCATTTTCTTTCGGCTACTTCGTTTGGCCGGTAGAAACACGAGTGGGGCCACAACGCGCCAGATTTTCATTAAGCCAGATGTTTCCGTGGTTCGGAACGCTTCAGGCAAAAGGAGATGCCGCAGCCTTAATGGCCGAAGCCAAATACCAGGCTTTTCTTGAAGCCCGGAACAAGCTGTTTTTCGATGTGGCGGCTGCTTATTATCCGTTGTATGAATTGCAGCAAATGCAGGAAATCGAACGCGAAAACATCGAAATTCTGAAGTCGTACAAAACAATTGCTACCCGGAAATTTGAAAACGGGGCAGCTCCCATGGTGGATGTGCTGCGTGTGGATATCATGCTGAATGATTCACGCACCAAGCTTGAAATTCTGAATAAGGAGGAACAAGCGCTGGTTTCCACATTCAATAATTTATTAAACCGGAATGAAGACGAAGAAGTGATCGTTTCCGACACATTATTGGCTAAACCTGTTGATATTGATGCAGTCAAAGATTCGCTGCTGTTGCATAATCCGGCAATCAATGCGCTCGATTTAAAAACCAGGGCTAGCAAAGCCAACGAAATTGTTGCACAAAAACAGGGGCTTCCAAATATTGGAGCCGGACTGGATTATGTAGTAGTAGGAAAACCTTCGGACTTACAGGTTTCCGATGCAGGAAAAGACGTGATGATGCCCATGGTTTCGGTGAGCATTCCGCTGTTCCGGAAAAAATATAACGCTGCCAGAAAAGAAGCGCAACTCATGCAGGAAAGTTATGTATTTCAGAAAGAAAACGTGATCAATTTACTCTCCTCTGAATTCGACCGGACACTGTTTGAAATCTCACAACAGCTCGATTTACTGGAATTGTACCGGGAGCAGATTACCACTACCCGTCAATCGCTCAAGCTGCTGTTCAGCTCGTATGGCAACTCGGGTAAGGATTTTGAAGAAGTGCTGCGCATGCAGCAAAAACTACTGCAATACGAAAAATTGATGGCCAAAGCAATGGCACAATACCATACTGCAACGGCCAGACTGGATTATATAACCGCAAAAAATACAAACAATGAATAAAAAAACAATTATCACAGCTATAGTCACCCTGACTGCAGGCTTTTTACTGGGATGGCTTATTTTCGGTGGTTCAAAAGCTGAACCAATAGAGGAACACCTGCACGAAACGGAACTGGCAGAAGAGACGATCTGGACCTGCTCGATGCACCCACAAATCCGTCAGCCGGAACCGGGCGACTGCCCCATTTGCGGGATGGATTTAATTCCGCTGGAAAATGAAGAAGAAGGAATCAACCCCAATGCCATCAGCATGTCGCCAACTGCCATGCAACTGGCCAATATACAGACGGCTGTTGTTGGTTATATTGATCCGGTGAAAAAGATTCGGCTGAATGGGAAAGTACAATCCGACGAGCGGCTGGTGTATTCGCAGTCGTCGCACATTCCCGGCCGTGTTGAGGAACTGATGGTAAGCTTTACAGGGGAATACGTTCAAAAAGGCCAGGTGATCGCATCCGTCTATTCTCCTGAAATGGTGACTGCACAGGAAGAATTATTCGAAGCACAAAAAATCAGGGAAACGCAACCCGCACTGTTCAGGGCAGCCAAAGAGAAGCTTAAAAACTGGAAGCTGACCGAAGGGCAGATTCAGCAAATGCTGGAATCGGGTTCAGCCAGGGCAACATTTGATATCCGGGCAGACGTTTCAGGTTATGTGACTGAAAAAATGGTCAATACCGGCGATTACGTTAATCGCGGTCAAGCCATCTACGAAATTGCCGATCTGTCGCGGATTTGGGTATTGTTCGATGTGTATGAATCCGACATGACCTGGGTTGGCCGCGGTGATGAAATTACGTTTACCGTAGCTTCGCTGCCAGGAGAAACCTTTAAAGGCGAAATCTCTTTCCTCGACCCGGTAATTGATCCGAAAACACGGGTAGCTAAAGCCCGTGTAGTGAAATCCAATCCGGGCTTGAAACTGAAACCCGAAATGCTGGCTTCCGGAGTGGTGGAGGCAGAACTGTCCAACCAGGACGACAAAGTGGTCGTCCCCAAAACCGCCGTGATGTGGACAGGTGAACGCTCGGTGGTTTATGTGAAATCGGAAACCGAAACAGGTGTGGATTTCATCATCCGCGATGTAACGCTTGGTCCGGGATTGGGCGAAAGCTACATTATAGAAGAAGGTATAGAAGAAGGTGAAGAAATTGCCATTCATGGAACATTCAGCATTGATGCTGCAGCGCAGTTGGCCGGAAAACCGAGCATGATGAATCCCTCCTCCGCTAGAGCTTCGGAGGGCAGGCCCACGGGCGGAAAGGTTTCAACGGGCCATAACCATGGTGGTACGCCCATGAGCGACAAGGAAATGGAGAACATGGATGCCGGTCAATCTTCAAAAACGACAGCACCGGCTGAAATACCGATGGAATTCAAAATGCAGCTCGGCAAAGTGGTCGAACGTTACCTGTTGCTGAAGGACGCTTTGGTGGAATCGGATGAAAAGCAGGCTGAATCGGCCGCTCAAAAAACACTCAATGCGCTTGACGGTGTGAATATGACGCTTTTAAAAGGCGATGCACACAACCGGTGGATGAAGTTGTTAAAGCCGGTGAAAGACAACCTGGACGGTTTGATACAGATGAAAGGGCTGGAGATGAAACGATCGCACTTCAGTATTGTTTCCAACAAATTGGCTGATGCAATTGAATCTTTTGGTTTCCATAGTAATAATTCTGAGAATCTTTACCTTGAGTTTTGCCCGATGGCTTTCGATAACAAGGGTGCTTACTGGCTCAGCGATTCCAAAGAAATTCGAAATCCTTATTTCGGTGAGAAAATGATGAAGTGCGGTGAAGTAAAAAAAGAATTCTAAATAATTATCAAAATGAAAACTAAACTATTTATACTAATCACAAACCTTTTAATATCAAGCGTTTTAATAGCACAGAACCCAGTAATAATTCCTGAAACGCTTTCCGGAACTGAATTTAACCTGACGCTACAGAATGGTACATTCCAGTTTTTGGATGGACAAGTAACCAACACCATGGGTGTAAATGGCGATATTCTTGGCCCGACCCTAATAATGCAAAAAGATGATTTTGTAGACATCACGGTAAACAATAACCTTGATGAAACAACTACAATTCACTGGCATGGAATGCATGTTTCGGCTGCAAATGATGGCGGACCACATACAACTATCCTGCCGGGGGAAATATGGAATCCGCAGTTTACCGTGATGGATAAAGCCGGGACTTACTGGTATCATCCACATTTGCACGAAAAAACAAATGAACACGTTTCCAAAGGGATTGCCGGTTTTATAATTGTACGTGATGAAGAAGAAGCGGCATTGGAACTACCCAGGGCTTATGGAATAGATGACTTCCCATTGGTAATCCAAACCAAGGATTTTGATGCAAACAACCAGGTTGTTACTCCTTCAAACAGCGATGATGTCTTGATGGTGAATGCAACCATCGTTCCTGTACTTGAGGTGCCTGCACAGGTCGTTCGTTTTCGTTTACTAAACGGATCTTCAATGCGGGTTTTTAATATTGGCCTTTCGGATAATAGTACATTTTACCAAATTGGTACCGATGGTGGCTTGCTTAGTGAGTCGGCGTCTTTTACAAGGCTTCAACTGGCACCAGGCGAACGTGCCGAAATTCTTATCAATTTTTCAGGAATGGAAGGGCAAACAACTCAACTGATGAGCCATGCTTCCGAGCTTCAAAATGGAATTTACGGTGCTACTTATCCCGGCATGATGACAATGATGACGCTTGATGGTTACAACCCAAATCCCCTAAACGGGAATGATTTCGACATCATCAGTTTTCAGGTTGATACGCCAACTGAAAATCCTGTTACAACAGTAGCTTCAACGTTGGCTGAGCTTAACCCAATTCCAGAGGAAGATGCCGATATTACCCGAAACTTAAACTTTACTCCTGAATTTATGGGGCCTGATCAGTTGAACGGAAATTTTCTGATCAATGGTGTGAGTTTTGATATGGATGTAATTAATTATACAATCCCGTTAAACAACACCGAGATTTGGAGCATCATCAACCAGTCGGGTATTGCGCACCCTTTCCATATTCACGATGTACAGTTCTTTGTGCTGGACAGGAACGGCAGTCCGCCACCAATTAGTGAGCAAGGCAGAAAGGATGTTATTTTAGTTAAGCCACAGGAAACCGTTCGCTTCATTACCAAATTTGAAGATTTCGCGAATGATACAGTTCCTTATATGGCACACTGTCATATGCTGGTGCATGAAGACGATGGAATGATGCTTCAGTTTGAGGTGGTTGATGAAATCACAGATATTAATGGGAATAATGTATCTGAAAATATTGAAGTATTTCCAAATCCAGTTAGAGAAAATACCATGTTAACAATTGCTGATCCTGAAATCGTTCTGGAAAAATATGTTTTGTTTGATTTACAAGGAAATAAAATTCTGGAAAAGCAGATTGTAAAAGAGAGTTCAAACTATCAAATAGAATTATTCGGAATTGATAAAGGAATGTATATCCTTCAGATGAATACAAACAACAATTCGTTTTCAAAAAAAGTTATCGTCGAATAAAAGTAGAACCAGCCGACTCAATGTTTACATCCAAATAACAAAAGAATGTCAGAAGAAATATTACATATCAAAAACATGGTTTGCAACCGCTGTATCAGGGTAGTTAACGAGGAATTGACAAAACTTGGGCATACCATAAAAGCAATTGAGCTTGGCACTGTTGAATTGGCCAATTCACTAAAGGATGATGAACTTGAATCAATTCGGGAGGTGCTCCAAAAAAATGGATTTGAATTACTGACGGACAAAACAAGCAGGTTGATTTCGAAAATAAAGTTGGAGATTATCAATGTCGTTCATTATGATGGAGTAATACCGGAAAACACGAAATTTTCAGAATATTTATCACGAAAACTCGCGCATGATTATTCTTACCTCAGCAACCTTTTCTCGTCAATTGAAGGAATTACCATTGAAAAATACCTCATTTTACAAAAAATTGAAAAGGCAAAAGAACTTTTGGTGTATGATGAGCTTACGCTAAATGAAATCGCCTATCAGTTGGGGTACAACAGTGTTCAATACCTTTCGGCTCAATTCAAAAAAATAACGGGTCTCACACCAACACATTTTAAAAAAGTGCAACAGAAGAAACGTCTTTCGCTTGACAGAGTGTCAAATCAAAAAGTAAATAGGTCGACTAAATGATCCGCTTACCTATTAATTTTATCACTTCAAAATCTGATTGAGATAAACATTTAAATATTGAAGAACATTATTACTCTAGATATTGCAGAATTGCTGAAAAGAGCAGTGATTAAAAGTGAAATAAAGCAGATTAACGATATACTTGAATCTTCGATATGTAACATGTGTAAAGTAATAGTTGCATACATTACAGGTAATGATTAAAAAGTTGGCACTGTTAAATCGATATTTATGACAGAACAAAAAAACAGACACGAGAATAAAACCATGTGGGTGGTTCTTTTAACTGCCGTAACAATGGTTGTAGAAATTATTTTTGGACTGACAACCAATTCAATGGCTTTACTGGCCGATGGCATTCATATGGGTTCCCATGTGTTGGCCATTGGGCTGAGTTGGATTGCATATATTATAGTCAGAAGAGTTTCCAAAAGCGAAAAGTTCAAAGGCAATTCAGATAAAATCCTTTCCCTTTCGGGTTACAGCAGTGGTTTAATGCTGCTTATTTTTGCGGTCGTCATTATGATTGAGGCAATACAACGCTTTTACAGTCCTGTGGATATTGTTTATAAAGAAGCGATTCTTGTTGCCATTATTGGTTTAATCGTAAATATTGCCAGTGCCTTTATTTTGCATCACAATCACGAACACAGCGACCACAATATCCGGGCAGCCTATTTGCATGTAATAGCCGATGCACTAACCAGTGTTTCGGCAATCCTGGGATTGACTGCAGCTATGATTTGGGATATTCCGTTTATTGATACCATTGCAGCGTTAATCAGCTCATTTGTGATTATCAAATGGTCGATAGGATTGTTAAAAGATTCGGGAAAGGTATTGTTGGATATTGACCAAAACAATCATAAACATGAACACCATCATCATTAAAAGTTTAGTAAGCTGTCCTGCTTGTGGTTTTCAAAAGAAGAAACCATGCCGGAAGAATCATGGCAGTTTTTTTATGAATGTAAAAACTGCAAAACAGTATTGAAACCAAAGCAGGGTGACTGTTGTGTATATTGTTCGTCTGGAACTGTCCCTTGCCGTTCAAACAAGGATATACAAAATGTTGCTAATTTTGTAATTCCAATGAATAAAGAAATTGATAAAAAACTTAAAGCAAGAAATATTAAACCAACTGCGATGCGGGAATTGGTTTTACAGGTACTAACTGACCAACCTACAGCAATTAGTCTACCGGAATTGGAACAGAAGTTCGAAAAAGCTGATAAAGCAACTTTATACAGAACCTTAAAAACATTTCAGGAATACAGGCTAATCCATGCAATAGAAGATGGTACTGGTTCTGTAAAATATGCACTTTGCGAAGATACATGCTCATGTAATCCTGATGATTTACATCTTCATTTTTTATGTACTAAATGTGGAAAAACATATTGCCTTGTCGATACCCCCATCAAACGTCCTGATTTACCCGAAGGTTTTGAATTTGATAATGCTAATTTTGTTGTCAAAGGAAGTTGCTCAAATTGTCTAGCATAACTTTGCAACCCGGTTGCATACTATTAATTGTATTTTTGCAATTGAATTATAACTGACACATATTTAACTGAATGAAAATACTTGCATTAATATTATCAATTTATGTAACGGCACTGACAGCCTTTCCATGCGATGATAATCATGCTTTTGAAAGTAGTTCTTCAGTTCAGTTAGTATTAGCAGAACAAAACCAAGATCACTCAGATGATGTTGATTCATGTACTCCCTTTTGTTTCTGCAATTGTTGTCAAACACTTTCACAAACATCAATTTTTTCATCTTTCCAGGTTAATTTGGAAGGATTTGAAATTTCCATACCTGAATTGGTTCAGAATGATACGGAATGTACAATAACATTCTGGCGCCCTCCTAAAGCTTAATTCAATTTAACATTACCACTTTCTTAAAGATCTGAGAAAAGCTCTCATGACTCGATAGATTGTATTATTCAAGCAATACCATTGTTTGTGTACATAAAACTAATGTTTAAAAATTGAATTATGACATCAAAAAAAATCTCTAAAAGACTCCTCAGGGAAAAGCAGCAAGTTGAAGAAACGCAGTTCCGTAAAAATATGCTGGTATGGTTTACTCTGCTTTTAGTTGTAGTCGTAATTGGGTATACAACTAATTTCTATTGGTGTGAAATTAAATATCAATACAGGCTGACAATGCTTTATGCCAAAGAAGTACCTGCAAAACTGGTATGTATGCGTGGCGATGAACTTGAATTACATGACAGTAATGATTTTGAATCTAATAACAGTACATTTTATGCGTGTAGTAAAAGGTGTGAATTCAAAATTAAAAACCACTTTAAAGAGCTTGCTTACACAGTTGATGCTTTTTCAGGTGATACAATTAATAAATCTGCCGCCATCATTGGACTGAAAGAGAAAGGCAGACCAGACGTGGTTTACTTCGAAAACAAGACGAATTTTAATAAGTATTATGACTGAAATAATAAGTGAATTCAGATTATTGACAAACTAAAATAATAATAAATGATAAATAGTATAATATCCTTTTCAATAAAGAATAAGGCACTTATCGGGCTGATGACAATCGGACTGATTATTGGCGGAATATATTCCATGACCAAAGTGCCGCTTGACGCCACACCTGACATTACAAACAATCAGGTATTGGTGATTACCACCGCACCCAATTTGGGAACGGAAGACATTGAACAGTTTGTAACCTATCAGGTAGAACTGGCGGTGGCAAACCTTCCTGACGTAACTGAAATCAGAAGTGTTTCGAGATTTGGGCTTTCTGTTGTTACCATTGTTTTTAAAGAAAGTGCCGGAACATATTTGCCACGGCAATTAGTTAGTGAAGCCCTGGCAGAGGTTAAAGAAAAAATTCCCCAGGGATTTGGGGAACCTTTTATGGCGCCAATCAGTACCGGATTAGGCGAAATTTATCAATACACACTTGAAGTACAGCCTGGTTTCGATACCATTTACGATGATATGGAACTACGCACCATGCAGGAATGGATTGTAAAACGTCAGATGGCCATGCTGCCCGGTGTGGTAGAAGTAAACTCTTTTGGTGGCAGGGGTAAACAATACGAAGTAGCTGTTAATCCAGATAAACTCAGAAGTATGGGTTTAGCCATTTCCGATATTTTTGAAGCACTTGACGACAACAATCAGAATACAGGCGGCGCATATATCGAGAAAAACTTTCAGGCGAACTTTATCCGTGGCGAAGGGTTGATGCGTTCGTTGGATGATATTAAAAACACTTTGGTCGCAAACATTGACGGGCAACCC
>JAZBOW010000111.1:0-2723 GCA_036351335.1 Bacteroidales bacterium
CAAGCTTTTTCTGAACACGGACGAATACCTCCACAGGCCATTGAGCTGGAGGAGGCCATACTGGGTGCATTAATGCTGGAACAAAATGCACTTACCACTGTCATTGATATTTTAAAACCCCAGGTTTTTTATAAAGAAGCGCACCAGGTGATCTATGCTGCCATATACCGCCTGTTTGCCAAATCAGAACCGGTGGATATTTTAACCGTTACCAATGAACTTAAATCCAGTGGTGAGTTGGAGTTGGTAGGCGGGGCCTATTTTATCACGCAATTAACCAATCGCGTCGCTTCTACTGCCAATGTTGAATATCATGCCAGAATTATTTCTCAAAAATATATACAGCGTGAACTCATCAGGATATCTTCCGATATTATTAAGGATGCTTTTGAAGATACCACTGATGTTTTTGATTTACTCGACAAAGCGGAACAAAACCTTTTTGCAGTGAGTGAAAATAACCTGCGCCGTGAATACGACAGCATGCAATCCCTGGTGAGGGATGCCATTAAAGATATTGAATCGGCCCGTGATCATGAAGGCAACCTGCGGGGTATCCCATCAGGATTTACCGATCTTGACAGGATCACAGCCGGTTGGCAAAAATCGGATTTGATTGTGCTGGCCGCCCGTCCGGGCATGGGAAAAACAGCTTTGGTTTTATCCATGGCGCGAAATATAGCCGTTGACTTTAATATTCCCCTGGCCATTTTTTCTTTGGAGATGGCTTCCATACAATTGGTAACAAGGCTTATCTCCAGCGAAACCCAACTTTCGGCTGACAAGCTTAAAAAAGGAAATCTGGAAAATTACGAGTGGGAACAATTGAATGCAAAAATCGGGAAGCTGGTGGATGCACCGCTTTTTATAGATGACACCCCTGCCCTCTCTATTTTTGAGCTGCGTGCAAAATGTCGCCGGTTAAAAGCGCAGCATGATATTCAGATGATCATCATCGACTATATACAGTTAATGTCGATTGGTGGCGATAACAAAGGAAACCGTGAACAGGAGATCAGTACCATTTCACGTTCGTTAAAGGCCCTGGCCAAAGAATTAAATGTACCGGTCATTACCCTTTCGCAGCTGAACCGTTCGGTGGAGACCCGTGGTGGATCCAAAAGGCCCGTTCTTTCCGACCTGCGTGAATCGGGAGCCATTGAGCAGGATGCCGATATGGTGATGTTTATCTATCGCCCGGAATATTACAAAATTGATGAGGATGAGGCGGGAAACTCCACCCAGGGAATGGCAGAACTGATCATTGCCAAACACAGGAATGGAGCACTGGCAGATGTAAAGATGCAATTCATTGGTCAGTATGCCAAGTTTGTTGATTATGAAGGACCTTCTTATAATGACTATAGTGGAAGTCCGGATGATTACGATTATCCTGCTGATAATTCCTATACGGTACAGTCAAAAATGAACGATCTGCCCGACGATCAACCTTTCTAGGGTTAAATAGGTAAATTTGTAAATAGGTATTTATGATATGAATTATCATTCCATCATTCCATCATTCCATCAATCTATCATTCTATCATTTTATCATTTTATCATTGCAAATTATACCTTTGCAAAACTTTTTACCAGGTAATAACGTTATTAAAAAATGCATAAAATACTATTCGTTTTAATCGGGTTATTTTTAATCGTCAGAGTGGATGCTGCTTACCTGCTTATCCCCATGGATGAAAGCCAGCAAAACCACCTGAAAGCATACGGTATTACCTACTGGGTTTTACAGCAAGAAGTGGAGGTCGACTGGTTGCTCAATTACCGGGGTGGAAGCTTTATGCTTAAGTACCACGATTTAATTGAACAGGAATGTGTGATCCGTGGTGTGGATTACCAGATCATTGCCGATGCCCAGTCAACGGCCATACTATTAGAGATTTCAGATCCGCAATCCAATATGGATGCAGTGAAATTACATAAAGCACCTAAAATTGCTGTGTATTCTCCCAAAAATAAACAACCCTGGGATGATGCTGTTACCCTGGTTTTAACCTATGCCGAAATTCCATATGATGTGGTTTACGACCCGGAAGTAATGGAAATGAAACTCCCATTATACGATTGGCTTCACCTGCATCATGAAGACTTTACCGGGCAGTATGGAAAATTTTGGGCCAGGTACAGAACGGCTTCCTGGTACCAGGAAGATGTGAAAATCAACGAAGAAATAGCACAAAGCCTGGGATTCAGCAAAGTTTCGCAATGCAAACTGGCAGTGGCCAAAAAAATCAGGGATTTTACCGTTGGAGGTGGTTATCTTTTTAGCATGTGCTCGGCTCCGGATAGTTATGATGTGGCCCTGGCAGCAGAAGGGGTTGATATTTGTGATCATATGTTTGATGGTGACCCACCAGATCCCAATGCACAGGAAAAACTCGACTATTCCAAGTGTTTTGCTTTTACCGATTTTACCATCAGTACCAATCCAATGGAATATGAAATTTCGTCCATTGATGTGCGGCCGGGCCAGCGAAAGGCCAACGAAAAAAATGATTATTTCACCCTGTTTGAATTTTCGGCCAAATGGGACCCGGTGCCCACCATGCTGTGTCAGAGTCATACCGGCATTATTAAAGGGTTTATGGGGCAAACAACCGCTTTCAGAAAACAATACATAAAACCCAATGTACTCATCATGGGCGAAAACAAATCTTTGAATGAAGCCCGTTATATTCATGGTGAATACGGAAAAGGAATGTGGA
>JAZBOW010000112.1:0-2969 GCA_036351335.1 Bacteroidales bacterium
AACAGAAATAGTTACCTCAAATGGCTTTTCAAAAGAAAAAATATCAGAATACGCGGCGTATGCCGAATATAATTCCAATCATCCGATTGCAAAATCCATAATTGAATTCTATAAGAAGGAAATTAACAATTCAAGAATCGGGAAAGTGGAAGAAATATCCGGGCATGGCGTTAAAGTATATATCGATAACAAAGAAATATTTGTTGGCAATGACAAGCTCCTTCATAAAGAAAACATAGCGCATGACAAATGTGAAATTGAAGGTACGGTTGTGCATGTTGTGGTTGACAGGAAGTACGCTGGCTACATTGTTATATCAGATAGTTTGAAAGAGGATTCCATTGAAGCCATCGGGCGTTTAAATAAGAAAGGCATTAAAACAGTAATGCTCACGGGCGACAGCAAATATGCCGCAGGTATATTTGCCAGGAAACTTGGCATTAAAGAGTATTATTCAGAGCTATTACCTGAAAACAAAGTTGAGCATATTGAAAAAATGCTGAATAAAAACAGCAAAGTTGCTTTTGTGGGCGATGGGATAAATGATGCTCCGGTTCTTGCACGCTCCGATATTGGTATTGCAATGGGAGCACTCGGTTCTGATGCCGCAATTGAGACCGCCGATGTGGTATTGATGACCGATTCACCTTCGAAAGTAGCTGTTGCCATTGATGTTGCCAGAAAAACCAGGAATATCGTTTGGCAAAACATCATTTTTGCCCTAGTGGTTAAAGCAGCCTTTATAGTACTGGGTATATTCGGGATTGCCACCATGTGGGAAGCGGTTTTTGGCGATATGGGCGTAGCTTTGATAGCCGTGTTTAATGCCATGAGAGTGATGAGAAATTAACTGAAAATTAAACGAATAAGCATACTTTCAATTGATATCAAGCTATTAAAGATGAACACTTCCATAAAAAACATATTACAAAACAATGATTTCTCTAAAGATGATATAATTGAACTATTATATGCAAATCAATCCGAAGCAAAATTTTTATATCAAAAGGCAAAAGAAGTAAAATCAGGTCAAGTAGGAGATAAAGTCTATTTAAGAGGATTGATAGAATTCTCGAATTTGTGTGTAAAAGATTGTCTTTATTGTGGGATAAGAAAAAGCAATAAGAACGTTCAAAGATATTCTTTATCAGACCGGGAAATAATCCAGGCTGCTAAATTCGCTTTTGATGAGCATTATGGTTCCATTGTATTGCAGTCGGGCGAAGTTAAATCCAGGGAGTTTGAAAACCGTGTGGATAGATTACTCAAACAAATCCGTAAGATTACAGGAGACAACTTTGGAATCACCCTGTCCTGTGGAGAACAAGATGAATCAACGTATTCAAGATGGTTTGAAAGTGGCGCAAACCGATATTTGCTAAGATTTGAAACCTCAAGTAAAGAACTGTATAATAAAATTCACCCGCATGATTCTTTCCACATTTTTGAAAAAAGAATAGAATCTCTCCGGGTATTAAAAAAAACAGGTTATCAGGTTGGTACAGGGTTTATGGTAGGGTTACCCGGGCAAAACTTAAGCCATATTGCAGATGATATTCTGTTTATGAAAGCTATTGATATTGATATGTGTGGCATTGGCCCCTATATCGAACACAATGAAACACCACTCTTTGAGCGACGTACTACATTAATGCCTTTGAACGCCCGATTTGAGTTAACTTTAAAAGTATTGGCAATATTAAGGATTATGATGAAAGACATAAACATTGCCGCATCAACGGCGCTGCAATCAATAGATAAATTAGGCAGGGAAAAAGCCATTCAGGTAGCGGCAAATGTTTTTATGCCGAATATAACCCCACAATCATACCGAAAAAATTACAATTTATATGATAATAAACCCTGTATTGCCGAAAGTCCGGTTGAATGTCAAAGTTGTACAATAGCCAGAATAAACCTTGCAAATGGTAAAGTTGCATTTGGAGAAACAGGTGATTCTAAGCATTATATAACCAGAAAAATGATTGTCTAACCCGAATGCTATCTCTCTCTTAAATATTTACTGTTATGGAAAACAATGAAATCGACAAAAAGCTCAAATCGAAAGACGTCAAACCAACAGCCATGCGAACATTGGTTTACAAAACACTTGCTGAATCGGGAAAAGCGTTGAGCCTAGCGGATTTAGAACAGCGATTTGAAAAAGTGGAGCGTTCAACTATTTTCAGGGCGCTTAAATCATTTCAGGACAATTTAATTGTACACACGGTTGATGATGGAACAGGTTCGGTTAAATATGCCGTATGCGATGACGAATGCACCTGTACTTTACACGACCAATATGTTCATTTTTATTGCACACGATGTGGTAGGACCCGATGTATGAGAGAAATTCCCATATCAAAAATAGATATGCCTGAAGGATTTACTTATGAGAGTGCAAGTTTTGTTGTGAAAGGAGTATGTCCGGTTTGTGACTAAAACTTTGCAACAGTGTTGCACTAACTTATTGGTAATTTTGTTGTTGAAATTATTAGAATGTCTAACATTAAAAATTATTAGTTATGAAAACTGGAAAATTTAAAATGGCTTTTTTACTTGTAGGGTTAATTGTCTTTTCTGCATCGCAGGCAATGGCACAGCACCATTGCTGTAACTCAAACTGGTCAGCTAACACAGATGCCCAATGGTGGAATTACAACACCCCGGCAGAATATGCGTTAACAGCCGAACAAATTACGGAAATCAATGAGCTACGTAAAAACAGCTACGAGAAAAAGCTGCCGATTGAAAATGAGCTTCGCAGTTTGAGAATGGAATACCGGGCTGCTAATTCAAATCCTGAGCTGGATGTAAAAAAGGTGAAATCACTGAGAAGCACTATCCGTGATAAGGAAGAAAAAATTGAGGATATCAACCTGGAGACAAAAGTTCAGGTAAAAAAACTTCTTACTGAAAAGCAGCTTACCTACTTTAACAACAACAATTACAATTGGTGGGATATGTCG
>JAZBOW010000113.1:0-2708 GCA_036351335.1 Bacteroidales bacterium
ATCTGCATCAAATGCACAAATGATGATTTAGGAATTAGTAGCATTTTCACTTCCTCATTGGCCACAATATTTACCGGAAATGTATTCCGATTTCCAAATAAAAATGCGGGTGCCAGTGGCCTTGGGCTGGCAATATCTTCAATTTTAATCGTCTTTCCGGTAAAATCAACCATCTCGCCTTTCACGCTCCCTTTCAGCACCACCATCTGGCTGGTAATCTCATCACCGCTCTGGGCAATCATCTCATTCTTCTTGAAATATATGATCTGGTGCTGCACCTTATTTAGCAATCCTATAATGGTATCCGCATCAAGTCCGGTAAACAATGGGCATAATATGAGTCTTTCAAACATATGTAAATTTTTATCAAAAGTAACTTTTTTAACACGCATTTGTAACATATGTTACAAATATGTAGGATAAAGGGTCTCTATCTTTGTGACATAAAAAAAATGCAAATATGTTAAGAGAAATAGTACATATAGACGAAGAATTATGCAACGGTTGTGGTGATTGCGTACCTGCATGCCACGAGGGCGCTTTGCAGATCATCGATGATAAAGCACGCTTGGTAAGCGATTTGATGTGTGACGGTTTAGGTGCCTGCCTGGGACATTGCCCGCAGGGTGCCATTACCATTGAAAAGCGGGAAGCGCAACCTTATAATGAAACCGAAGTAATGAAACTAATGGTTGAGAAAGGTGAAAATACAGTTGTAGCACATTTGCAACATTTAAAAGAACATCAGGAATTTGAATTCCTGAAAGAGGGGGTCCAGTTTTTGAAAAACAACGAATCCAATATAAAATTTGATATTCATAAAGTCATGCAAAGAGTTCACAATAGCGGAAAGCAAACAGGTCATGAACATGTAAAACCCATGCATCATGCACATTCAGGCGGAGGCTGTCCCGGATCGCAATCCATGAGCTTTGCGCCACAGGGAATTACATTGGGAGATAAAGAAACAGTTTCAGGAAAGTCTGAGCTCAAGCAATGGCCGGTACAAATGCATTTGATCAATCCACAGGCATCTTATTTTCAAAATTCTGATTTACTCGTTGCTGCTGATTGTGTCGCTTTTTCATTGGGAAATTTCCACCAGAAATGGCTGAAAGACAAGACTGTTGCCATAGCGTGTCCTAAACTGGATAGTGATATGGATGTCTATCTCAACAAATTAATTAGCCTGATTGATGAAGCAAAGATCAATACCATGACGGTGATGATCATGCAAGTGCCTTGCTGTGGTGGTTTGCTTCAGATGGTGCAAACTGCAGTTCAGAATGCAAACCGTAAAGTACCTATTAAGGCAGTTGTTGTCGGAATCCAGGGGGAAATACTAAAGGAAGAGTGGGTTTAGGAAGACTGCCGACTGAAGCCTATAAGCTACGGCCGAATGGTAATAATCCCAGGATATTCCTGCACCTGTGAGCCTACCCTGTAATAAGGTTTCAATTGTAAACGGAGATCAAGTTCATTGAGCTTATCTTTATTATCCACATCAAAAACAATGTCCAGTATTTGTTGAATATTACTTGATGTGACAATATTCAGGATATCAAATTCCACGCTTACTGGAAACACGGTGGACGAATTAGGTGAAATCGTAACCGCATCATTGATCATTCCTGAACCATATTTATGGTCTTTCATATACAATTCCCATGCAAGGCCTGAGATACCGGCCACCCGGCTTTGATTGTTGGTTGCTTTTATGCCTACATTAAGCGTGGTTGGCAGGCTGCCTGCAAGTATCTGTTGTGTTAATGCCATCATGTTCAACATACCCACATCATCAGGTTTTTTAATATTCGCCAGCGATACACCCCCGATTTTATCGACCTTAACATTTGCTACCGAAAAATCACATTGCACAAAGGTGGCCGTATCACTTGCCTGTTGCAATACATCGCAGGAATTAAAGATAAACAAAGCGGAAATGAGAATGGTAAGGAATCTGCTTTTCATAAGGATTATATTTTTGATTGTCTTTTTCTATCGTGCTCATTTAACAATATTTTTCTGAGTCGCAACGAACGAGGTGTAACCTCCAGGTATTCATCCTCCCGGATGGTTTCCATATACTCTTCCAATGAAAACCGGATAGGCGGCGGGATCAGCACTTTATCATCGGAACCCGAAGCACGCATATTACTGAGTTTCTTTGTCTTATTTACATTCACAACAAGATCACCGGCTCTTGAATTTTCACCAATCACCTGACCGGCATAAATATCCTCATTGGTATGGATGAAAAATTTGCCCCTGTCCACCAATTTCCAGATAGCATAGGGAATAGCGGTTCCTGTTTCCATAGAGATCAAAGCGCCATTCACTCGTGTTGAAATTTCGCCTTTCCAGGGTTCATATTTGTCGAACCTGTGCGCAATAATAGCCTCACCTTCCGTAGCAGTTAAAAGGGTATTACGCAAGCCGATAATTCCTCTTGAGGGGATGCTAAATTCAAGCATCATCCGGTCGTTTTTAGGCTCCATATTTAAAAAGTTACCTTTACGCATGGTAACGATGTCAATTACCTTTCCGGAAAAATCTTCGGGTACCAGAACCGTTAAGCTTTCAACAGGTTCATGTTTGACACCGTCAATTTCTTTAATGATTACCTGTGGTTGACCCAATTGGAATTCGTATCCTTCACGTCGCATGGTTTCCACCAGAATTGACAAATGCAGGATACCCCTTCCATA
>JAZBOW010000114.1:0-8556 GCA_036351335.1 Bacteroidales bacterium
GCCTGCACATTATCATCTGATTATGGGAGGTTTTGCTTTTGGGGCTGTATTTATGGCTACTGACCCGGTGACAGCTACACAAACAAAGAAAGGAATGTACATTTATGGCTTCCTGATCGGAATGGTTGCCATTTTGATAAGGGTGTTTAACCCGGCCTACCCCGAAGGTATGATGTTGGCCATATTGTTCATGAATGTATTTGCACCATTGATCGATCATTATGTGATTGAG
This sequence comes from Bacteroidales bacterium, assembly GCA_036351335.1. Taxonomy (GTDB): domain Bacteria; phylum Bacteroidota; class Bacteroidia; order Bacteroidales; family F082; genus UBA4459. The sequence goes on from JAZBOW010000114.1 coordinate 233, forward strand.
GCAAATATTAAGAAAAGGCTTAAACGCCTGAAAACTGTAACTAGTTAAAAAAATAAAATTATACCATTATGTATAGTAACGGATATATTTTCAGGTATGCTACCATCATGGTTGTTGTTGCTGCTGCATTGCTGTCAACAGCCGCCATGTTGCTAAAACCATTTCAGGAGCGAAATAGAGCAATTGATAAAATGGGCAGTATACTCATCTCTGCAGAGATCAAGGATGTGGAAACAGAACAAACTATCAGCATTTTTAATCAATATGTTGTTGAATCTTTGATAGTAGATAACGCAGGTAAGGTTGTTGACAGTTACACAGGAGACGTTATGCAGGAAAGTAAAGCCTTTGGTGTTGATCTAAAAAAAGAATTATACAAAAAGTCGAAGTCAGAGAAATTTGAATTGCCTTTATATATAGTTGAAAAGGAGGGCGTAAAAACCTATGTCATTCCAATGAGGGGCTCGGGCTTATGGGGTCCCGTATATGGAAACATGGCCCTTGCTGAAGATTTGAATACCATTGTTGGTGTAACCTTTGACCATGATGGAGAAACTCCGGGTCTTGGTGCCGAAATTACAACACCCATGTTCACCGACCAATTTATCGGGAAAAAGATATTTGATGATCAAGGAAATTTCACCTCAATAAAAGTTGTTAAGGGAGGTGCCAAAACGTTACCTCAACCGGAGCAAATTCATGCTGTTGATGCAATATCGGGTGGCACAATTACCAGCAATGGTGTTGGAGATATGATACAAAATGTTGTAGAAAGTTATGAACCATATATTCAAAAACAGAAATAGCGATGAGCACTGAAAATAAAGAACGTGAGCCGTTATTTTCGGCCAAGAATTTAAAACTGCTAAAAGAGCCTCTTAATATTAGCAATCCAATTACAGTTCAAGTATTGGGTATTTGCTCCGCTTTAGCTGTTACTGCCAAATTAAAGCCAGCTATAGTTATGGCGTTATCAGTTGTCGTAGTTATGGCAGTTTCAAATGTGGTTATTTCATTATTAAGAAATGGCTTGCCTCCCAGAATCCGAATTATTGTCCAGCTTGTTGTTATTGCCACAATGGTAATTCTTGTAAATGAGGTGCTAGAAGCATTTCTTTTTGACGTAAGCAGGCAATTATCAGTATTTATTGGATTAATTATTACCAACTGCATCATCATGGGGCGTCTTGAAGCATTTGCAATGGGTAATAAACCTTGGCCAGCCTTACTAGATGGAATTGGAAATGCTATGGGATATGGCGTCATTTTAATTATAGTTGCGTTTTTCAGAGAACTTCTCGGATCAGGAACGCTAATGGACTACCAGATTGTTCCACAAAGCTTCTATGAATTTGGCTACCAAAACAACGGATTCATGATTCTTTCACCAATGGCTTTAATAACGGTCGGTGTGATTATTTGGGTGCAGCGCTACAAGAACAGGGAGTTAATTGAGGATAATTAAAATATTCAGTCATGCAAGAGATATTTAACATATTTATAAGATCAATTTTTATTGACAACATGGTATTTGCCTATTTCCTGGGCATGTGTTCATATCTTGCTGTCTCTAAAACCGTTAGTACTTCATTTGGATTAGGATTGGCTGTCGTCTTCGTACTTGGTATCACGGTACCGGTAGATTATCTTTTAAATGAATTTGTGCTTCAGCCGGGCGCAATGGTGTGGCTTGATGAAGGTTTCAAGGATGTAGACCTCAGCTTTTTAAGTTTCATCTTGTTTATTGCCATCATTGCTTCGATGGTGCAACTGGTAGAAATGGTGGTGGAGAAGTTCTCCCCGGCGTTGTACGCATCGCTGGGTATTTTCCTTCCCTTGATCGCGGTAAACTGTGCGATTCTTGGAGGGTCTTTGTTCATGCAGCAAAGAGATTATCAAAGCCTGGCACAGGCCACCTCTTTCGGACTCGGTTCAGGTGTAGGTTTTTTCCTCGCTATTGTGGGTATCGCAGCTATTCGCGAAAAAATTCGTTATTCCAATGTGCCTCCGGCTTTGCGGGGATTGGGTATCACATTCATCATAACAGGACTTATGGGTATTGCCTTCATGAGCTTCCTCGGAATAAAATTGTAATCATAATTTAAAGTAAATAGAACATGACTTTGTTGCAAATAGGAATCGGTACAGTTGTTCTTACCAGTATTGTGATTTTTCTCGTTGTAACCCTTTTATTGGTGAGTATTTTACTTTTCGCCAGAAAAAAGTTGATGCCTCAGGGCAAGGTTAAGATCAATATAAATAATGAAGAGGAGATTGAGACCGATCCGGGAAATACGCTGCTGTCAACACTTTCAGCCCAAAAAATATTTATCCCATCAGCTTGTGGCGGTGGCGGAACCTGTGCCATGTGTCGCGTTCAGGTGACTGAAGGGGGAGGTACCATCTTACCAACCGAGAAAGGATATTTTACACGTAAAGAGCAGATGAACGATTGGCGCTTGGCTTGCCAGGTAAAAGTTCGTAATGATATGGATATCCAGGTGCCTCCTGAAATATTTGGCATTAAAAAATGGGAGTGTGAGGTGATCTCGAATAAAAATGTGGCTACTTTCATTAAAGAATTTGTAGTAAAACTTCCGGAAGGAGAATCGCTCGATTTCAGATCAGGTGGTTATATCCAAATAGATGTACCAAAAATTGAAGTCGACTTTAAAGACATGGAGGTAGAGGAAGAATACAGGGATGAGTGGGATAAATTCAATATGTGGGATCTTAAAATGAAGAATCCCGAGCCCATTTATCGTGCGTATTCTATGGCTAACCACCCTGCCGAAGGAAATATTGTAATGCTCAATATCAGGATAGCGACGCCGCCGTGGGACAGAAAGAAAAATGGATTCATGAATGTGAATCCGGGTATTTGCTCTTCATTTATCTTTTCACGTAAACCTGGAGACAAGGTAACTATTTCAGGTCCTTACGGTGAATTCTTCATAAAAAATACCGAACGTGAAATGATGTTTATCGGTGGTGGCGCAGGCATGGCGCCCATGCGTTCGCATATTTTTGATCTGTATGAAACAAAAAAAACTGACAGGAAATCTACTTTCTGGTATGGCGGACGTTCACTTCGTGAGCTTTTTTATATGGATGATTTTGAAAAGATCGAAAAGGAAAACCCTAAGAATTTTAAATTTGAAGTGGCTCTCTCAGAGCCACTTGAAGAAGATAACTGGAAGGGATATACAGGTTTCATTCACCAGGTAATTTATGATAACTACCTGAAAAATCATCCTGAACCCGAAGAAATTGAATATTACCTCTGTGGCCCACCGATGATGAACTCTGCCGTACAAAAAATGCTCGATGACCTAGGTGTTCCGGAAGAAATGATTGCTTTCGATGATTTCGGAGGCTAAAGAAAACAAAAGGGGTGATGTAAATCATCCCTTATTTTTTTCATAATATTGCCCTATGAAACTATTTAAATTGTTGGTTCTCATATTCCTGTTTTCATGCGGTAACCAGCCTCAGAAGGAAGCTGTCCGATTCATGGGGGAGGCACAGGGAACCTACTATTCCATTATTTATTTCGATGACCAGCAACGCGATTTTCAGGTGGAAGTGGATTCGATTCTAAAAACATTTGATCAGTCACTTTCATTATGGGTACCCAATTCACTCATTTCGATGGTAAACCTGGGTGATACAGCAATCGAAGTGGATCAATTTTTTACCGACAATTTCAATATTGCCCAGGAAGTTGCTGTAAAAACTAATGGTGCTTTCGATCCAACTGTTGGAAATCTGACCCGTGCCTGGGGATTTGGATTTGACGCTTCTAAAAATGTGGATCGCTATATTATTGATTCCATCCTTAAATTTACCGGATACCGGAAAGTGCATATCGAAGATGGGTATTTCATGAAAGATGATCCACGCATTTCAATTGATTTCAATGCCATTGCACAGGGATATTCGGTTGACCTTGTAGGAAGTTTCCTTGAAGAAAAAGGCATTGAGAATTACCTGGTAGATATTGGTGGAGAAGTGAAAGCGAAAGGCAATAAGCCGGATGGAGTCAAATGGAAAGTAGGTGTCGAAAAACCCGCCGAAAATAGGGATGATGCCCGTGATTTAAAAGCTGTGGTGCAATTAAAAAACAAATCCATCGCCACTTCAGGAAATTATCGGAAATTTTATGAGGAAGAGGGTGTAAGGTATTCCCATACCATTGATCCGGCAAGCGGTTACCCTGTGCAGCATTCCCTGTTGAGTGTTTCCGTACTCGCAGACAACACGGCAATCGCCGATGCTTATGCTACTGCGTTCATGGTAATGGGGATTGAAAAGGCCAGCCAGTTTGTTAGTGATGACTCTTCATTAGAGGCCTTCTTTATTTATACTGACGAGGAAGGCAACTACCAAACTGCTATGAGTGACGGCTTTAAAGCGGTTGTGTCGGAAGAATACTAAAATTACCTATCCTATTTTTTACTCATTTTAAATTATTTGTCAGCTTATTATGGCTAATTTTGAGAGATTAGTTAAGTTTAAATTGACAAATAAATCAAACCAAATTAATACGTCATGAAAAGTTTAAAAGGAACAAAAACAGAACAGAACCTGCTCAAAGCTTTTGCAGGTGAATCACAAGCCAGGATGCGCTATGATTATTTTGCCAAACAAGCTAAAAAAGAGGGACTGGAACAGATAGCAGCAATTTTCGAAGAAACCGCATTAAATGAAAAAGAACATGCCAAGCGGTTCTTTAAATTCCTGGAAGGTGGCATGGTGGAAATCACAGCGGCTTATCCAGCCGGTGTAATTGGGACAACCATGGAAAACCTGAAAGCCGCTGCTGAAGGTGAAAATGAAGAGTGGACAGAATTGTATCCTTCCTTTGCTGATATTGCAGAAGAAGAAGGTTTTAAAACAGTTGCTGCCGCATTCAGGATGATTGCTGAGGTTGAGAAAGCCCACGAAGCCAGGTATTTGAAATTACATAAAAACCTGGATGATGGCATGGTATTCGAGCGTGAAGGTATGATCATATGGAAATGCCGTAATTGTGGCTATTTACATGAAGGCAAAAAGGCGCCCAAAACCTGTCCGGCATGCTTACATCCACAGGCTTATTTCGAAATTAAGGAGATTAATTACTAGGTTAAGATCACAAATGTAGCCAACGCAACTACCAGGTTGTCAGAAAAATCTTAAAATAAATTCCTCCGTCTCCTTCCTAAAAGGACGCAGAGGTAGTCTATTTACCATACCATTTATTCTAAGATTTTACTGATGTTAAAGCTAATCAGTTTGCAGTGGTTGAATATCAATTTTTGAAGTCGGTTTCTCATCTTCATTCCGGCAGCTTCCGTCTCCGTTTCCACCACAGGAGCACCCCAATGGCTGACCCGTTTTTGGGTCAATAGTTGAGCATTGCTTTTTAAATTCGCCATCTTTCTTAAAGAACATCTTGACGGCAAATCCAGCAAACGCAAGTGCCATGAAAATAATGGCTATCAGTAATATTTTTATGAAGGTCATGTGATTCAGTTTTATCATGCAAAAATAACAGATAATTACCAAACAGCCTGTTAAGAATTTGAAAAAACAGTGTATTAAGAGCTTTGTTTCCTCCGAAATTCATAGCAAATGATAGCAGCAGCAATGGAGGCATTCAATGATTCGGCCGAGGAATTTAAATTACTGGAAATATATTTGGGAATTGTGATCGGCATATCTACCAGTTGCATTAATTCCTGTGAAATACCATGGGCTTCACTGCCGATAAGTATAATACCATGATTGGGTTTGGCTAGTTCTACCATATCGTTTCCTTCCAAAACAGCACCAAATACTTTCAAATAATCAGGTTTTGAACAAATGGTGTCTTTTAGGTCCTGGTATGTTAACTGAACCCGTGCTAGCGAACCCATGCTTGCCTGAACAACTTTGGGATTATAAGCATTCACCGTATTTTCTGAACAGATGATGTGACGGATGCCAAACCAGTCGGCAGTGCGAATAATCGTCCCTAAATTACCCGGATCACGAATGTCGTCCAGCATAAGGATCAGATCGTTCATCATGTTCAGGTCTGGTTCCGTTGGGATGGGTATGGCAAACACACCCAGTACTTCTGACGGATTTTTCAGGGCAGATATTTTTCCCATCTCTTTCATGCTCACCTCACTGTAATCTACATCTTTTAATTGAGAAAAATTTGTTTTTAGCCAGTTTTGCGTGGCATACAACGCCTGTGATTCGAGGCCACTTTGTATAAAATCGAGCACGTTGGTGCTGCCTTCAGCCACAAACAATTGATGTTGGCGGCGGTATTTTCCCATTTTCAGGGAATTGATCAGTTTTATGTTGGATTTGGATAACATAATAAGATTCGGATAAAAATAAAAAACCCTCCTGATACTCAAGAGGGTTTAAAAGTACTGATATTTTTTAGTTATTACTCAGCAACTACATCAAGATCGATTTCAACTTCAATCTCTTTGTGTAATTTGATCTTTGCTTTGTGCTGTCCAACTTCCTTAATATGCTCTTCATCAAGATGGATCATTTTGCGGTCGATATCCAGGTTTTTCTGTTCTTTTATCGCGTTCGCAATAATGATGCTGTTTACAGAGCCAAATATTTTTCCTGAAGTGCCTGCTTTTACTGCAACTTTAAGTTCAAGGCCTTCCAAAGCTTTTGCCATGGTTTCAGCTTCATTTCTGATCTTTTCTTCTTTAAATGATTGTTGTTTCTTTAATTCAGCCAATACTTTTCGGCTTGAAGGAGAAGCAATTTCAGCCATACCTTTAGGAATCAGATAATTCCGGGCGTATCCATCTTTTACTTTAACGAGGTCGTTTTTATAACCCAATCCTGTAATATCTTTTTTAAGAATAATTTCCATGTTATTTTCCCTCCTTTATTTAAGTAAGTCAGCTACATAAGGCATCAATGCTAAGTGGCGGGCTCTTTTAACAGCCTGGGCTACTTTTTTCTGGTATTTGGTAGATGTACCTGTAATACGTCTTGGTAATAATTTACCTTGTTCGTTCACGAATTTTAAAAGAAAGTCAGCATCTTTATAATCAATGTATTTGATGCGGCTCTTTTTAAAACGGCAGTATTTTTTCTTTTTCGTGTCAACTGCAATCGGTGTTAGATATTTGATATCTGAATTTCCTTGTGCCATAATTTCTTTGTTTAAAGATGGTTAATAAATTAAGCTTCTTCTCCTTTTTTCTTGTCTTCAAACTTCTTACGTCTTTTTTCACTATACGCAAGAGCATGTTTATCAAGTTTTACAGTAAGGAAGCGTAGAACGCGTTCATCACGTTTGAACTGCAATTCAAAGTCAGAAATAACTTTTCCGTCATCTTTAAATTCGAATAACTGGTAAAAGCCGGTTGATTTTTTCTGAATAGGATAGGCAAGTTTTTTCATGCCCCAGTTCTCGCGATGCACCATTTCGGCACCATGGTCTTTGAGAAAATCCTCATACTTCTTTACCGCTTCCTTCATCTGTTCATCAGACAAAACGGGAGTTAAAATGAAAACGGTTTCATAATGATTCATAATACTAATTTAGTTAAATGATTGATTGTTAATACCCAAAAATGGGAGCGCAAAGATAGAAATTATTTTGTTAACAACAAGCTATGAATCGTGTTTTTAAGCTCAACACATGGAATTGTCCAGACATGTACCTATTTGTTATTCAGAATGGTCTGGCAAATGAATCCTGCCGCGTTTCCATCACCAAATATGGAAGGGTACTCAAGTTCGCTTGCATTCAATTTAAAATGTGCAAAAGCATCCAGGATTTGGTCTCTTTTTACATCCGTTACAATGCCCACACCAGCATCCACAATTTCTTTCCACTCGGTTTCTGAACGTAGGATAATGCTGGGTTTTTTAAAGAAAAAAGCTTCTTTCTGCACACCGCCTGAATCTGTAATAGCCATCTGGCATTGACTTTCAAGCATAATCATGTCGAGGAATGAAACCGGAGGCAGTAGTTTGAAAAGCAGGTTTTTGTTCATGGCTTCGTCCACTTTGTTGTCCAATGATTCCTCGATGGCACGTGAAGTTCTCGGGTGGAGCGGCATCACAATTTCAACCTTGTTCTCCAGGCTCAACTCATTCAGTGTGCTAAAAATTGAATTTAAGTGCTCCGCATCGTCTGTATTGTTATCGCGGTGGACGGTACAGAGAATGAATTCTTTGTTTTTAAGTTTGTAATCCTTAAGAACGGTGCTTTTTTCAAAAGCAAGTTTTTTAAAATACAAGCTGTTATCATACATCACATCGCCACAGTGCAAAAGTCCGGGGTTGTCCTGTGTAAAAGGTTTGGA
>JAZBOW010000115.1:0-26784 GCA_036351335.1 Bacteroidales bacterium
ATAACAAACAGGAAGGGGAAATACCAAAAAAGGCATCTCTTCAAACAAAAAAACTTTCGCTTTTGAAATCAAACATGTAAATAGCCTGAAACTGTTGACTAGTTGAGCAGGGAACTTGCTCACAGAATATCCGGTTAAGGATACAATTTTTACACCCCCAAGAGGGGAATAAGTACGGCTCATTTTGTTTGTTTTGTTTGCTCTTCAGCTAACTATCCTATTGTTTGCTTGCTTTAGGGATAGTCAACTTGCTTGTTTTCAGTTATCTCATAATCATTGTAATCTATATGTGAACTTTTTACGTAAAATAGCTCGGAAAAGATACATAATTAAATAATACGGCGCAAGTGTCAGTATAGCCAACAGTCCTGAAAGCCCCTGATCAAGCCCGAAAGAGGTGAAAATAATCAAGGCAAAAATCACCAGTAAAAAGGGGAAAAAGTACCCAAAAAGTACTGCCCAGCTACCCAATGATTGTTTCATTTCGATAACGACTTCCTCCCCGCTGCTATAATTCTGGTTTTCAGATAAATCAACTTCTATTATTTTTTCTTTTACATCGCTCATGGTACATGCCCCTTTAATATGACAAGAGGCACAGGCTGATTGTGCAATAATCGACACGATAGCCCTGCCGTCATGCACACTTTTAATAATACCTGTATGTGTTACCGTGTTGTTTTTCAAAGTAAATGATTCTTAAGGCGTTGATAGTGATACCGGAATTATCTTTCCGTTTAAAAAATGATGTCCTTCCTGTGCAAAATTGATAATAAAATCAGCCATTTCTTCTGCTTTCACAGGTGCTATGTATCCTGGAAAAGCAGTTGCAAGCATTTCTGTTTGCACAGCGCCAATGGCCAGTGCATTCACTTTTATATGTTTTTCTTTTAATTCTTCTGCCATGCATTCTGTTAAAATAGCAAGGGCGCCTTTACTGGCACTATACAATGACATGCCTGGAAATTTAGCACTTCCCTGAAATCCGCCCATGCTGCTAATATTTACAATATGTGCATTTGGATTAAAAAATGGTAAAAGGTCTCTAACGAGCTTAAATGCACTTTTCGTATTTATGCCAAATAGTGCATCAAAATCTTTATTTGTTAAGTCTTGTAAAGGCTTGCTAATTAGCAGACCTGCATTGTTGATCAGCACGTCTACTTTTCCCATACATTCTGCAATTTCGGGAATAAGTTCTTTATGATAATCTTCTTTTAAAAGGTCGAAGGAGTAATAATGATATGTGGCTTTGAGCGCATACTTTTTAAGTGATTTTAGGTTTTTTTTATTTCTTGCTAAGGCTAAAACCTCGTGTTCAGTATCACTTAATAGTTTCTTAACTATTTCATATCCTATACCTTGACTCGCGCCTGTTACTACAATCTTCATAAAGTAAATTGAAAAACAAAAGTAATATAAAAGAATTTAGATATGTAAGCAAATTATATATAATGGGTATAAATTACACTTTCCTTTTATCAATTTCTGTTCATGATTAAATAAAACAAAGGCCTTTACCATGTTTTTTATTTCGTATTTTTGAATATTAAGATTATGAACATCGGGATATGAAAATTGAAGAAATTGTCGCGCTTGCCCTGAAGGAAGATATTGGTGATGGCGACCATACTTCATTGGCAACCATACCAGAAGACGCAAAAGGCAAAGCGGTTTTAATAGCCAAAGATGATGGTATACTGGCAGGAAGTGGTGTGGCTAAAGAAGTATTCCACCAGGTTGATCCGCTGATTGAGACGAACATTTTTATTCAGGATGGCAAGCCAATTAAGAATGGTGATGAAATTTTTATTGTTTCCGGAAAAGCACGATCGTTGCTCACAGCGGAACGCACTGCACTGAATTTTTTGCAGCGAATGAGCGGCATTGCTACATTTACCAGAAAATTAGTGAATCAGCTTGAGGGTTTGAATACCAAATTGCTCGACACTCGTAAAACAACCGCATGTAACCGGACAATTGAAAAACTGGCTGTTCAACTGGGCGGTGGTTACAATCATCGCTTTGGCTTGTATGATATGATCATGATCAAAGACAATCATGTGGATTTTGCAGGCGGTATTCAACATGCTATTGAAGCAACACATGCTTATTTAAAAGCCAAAAAGAAGCACTTAAAAATTGAAATTGAAATTAGGAATTTTGAAGAGCTTAAAGAAGTTTTGAGTGTAGGTAAAATTGACCGTATTATGCTGGACAATTTCACACCTGACGACATGCGTGAAGCAATTAAAATGATTAATAACACTTATGAAACAGAAGCGTCAGGAAATATCAGTTTCAACAACATCAGGGCATATGCCGAAACGGGGGTAGATTTTATTTCGGTGGGTGCTTTAACCCACCAGCTTAAAAGTCTTGACTTAAGCCTGAAAGCCATTAAATAAACTATAGATTTGAATATTCTTCGATGGATCAAATATCTTTCTCTTAAACTAGAGCGCTGGTTGCAGCAAAAGCTTAGTTTTATTGTCTTGCCAGGTTTTGATGGCATGCCATTGTACGATGTCTTGGAATTCTTTTTTCGCGGCTTGTTTAAAGGAGTAATCACATACAGAGCGGCTGCCATCGCTTTTAACTTTTTTCTGGCTCTCATTCCATTTGTGCTTTTTATTGTTACTTTAATCCCATTTGTAACCACACCCTACTTTCAGGTAGATTTACTCGATCTTTTAGATGAGATCATCCCGGCAAGTGTGTATAATCTTGCAGAGAGCACTCTTATTGAAATTGTCAGTCGTCCCTCTTCAGGTGTATTATCCATTGTTTCATTGTTGGCCATTTATTTCTCAGTGAATGGCATTGATGCGATTCTTGAAGGTTTCAACCAAAGTTTTCATCAAACTGAAATATGGCCCTGGTGGAAACAAAAAGTACAGGCATTTTTCCTGATGGTTGGATTGTCAATATTGGTCTTCGTCTCCATGTCGCTGCTGGGTTTCGGAAAAGACATCATCAATCTTTTAGCTGTGCAGGGAATTATTACCCATAAGCTAACTTTACTCGCGTTGATTGCGCTGCAATGGCTGATCATTATCCTGAGTATTTTGTTAAGCATTTCATTGTTGTATTATTTCGGACAGCAGAAAGACCGTGAAGTAAATAAATACCGGTTTTTTTCACCGGGATCTATTCTAGCTACAACTCTCTTTGTGTTTGGTGGCGTGCTTCTTAAAATGTATTTCGAGAACTTTTCGCGTTATAACTTATTATACGGATCCATCGGGTCGTTGATCATTCTGCTCATATGGCTTTATTATAATGCTATCATCCTGCTTATTGGTTTCGAACTAAATGCCAGCATTCGCAAATCGCGCTCGGAGGCGGTAATAAAATATAAGGTGGTTGAGTGAAGAGGGATAGAAATTAATCGGGACAAATTAATTGTATTTTTGAGCTTTATGAACCGCACTAAAATACTTCTGTTGCATAAGGGTTATTCATCATTTGTCAGGGCTGATGAACTTCTGCTTAAAAAACATTATGAAGTAAGCACTTACTACCTGAATCCATCCAAAAAAGTTATCAGTTTTTTCTACAATCACCTGCGATTCGTCATTTATATGTTGCTTCACTTCAGAAAGTTTAAACTTGTATACTCATGGTTTGGAGATTACCACTCCTTTCACGCGAGTGTCCTATCAAAACTATTACGATTGAAGCATATCATTGTAGTTGGCGGAAATGATGCGGTTTCTATTCCTGCTATCCAGTACGGCGTTTTTTATAAAAATAACCTACGCAGTAAGCTCATTAAAATAGCATATAAACTTGCTGATGCAATTCTTTGTGTTGACGTTTCTTTAGTAAAAGGCCGGAATATGTATGTTGAGGGCAAAAATAAAGTTGGACTGGAAAATTTTATTCCGGGCATATCCAAAAAATGTATTGTGATACCTACCGGATATGATGCAAATTATTGGAATTGTGCTTCGCAGAAAAAAAGCAATCAGGTATTAACAGTTGGCATTGTTGATTCGGAAAACAGGGCTACCTTAAAAGGATTTGATTTGATAGTTCAGCTTGCTAACAGGCTTCCTGATGTTCATTTTATTTTTATTGGTGTAGAAAAATATCCAGGCATACTGAAAGCACCAAAAAAGAATCTAACGATAATTGATAAAGTAAATCAGAAAACACTAAAGAAGTATTATTGCCAATCAAAGGTGTATGTGCAGTTTTCAATAACCGAAGGGTTACCGAACACACTTTGCGAAGCCATGCTGTGTGAATGTATCGCAGCGGGTTCAAATGTAAACGGCATTCCAACTGTAATAAGGGATAAAGAGATGATATTGGAAACTAAAGATGCGGTGCAGGCAGAAAAGATCATTTTAAAAGCATTGTGTGCAAGCCAAAATAAAGGGAAAGAAAATAGGAAGTTTATAAAAGAATATTATTCGGAAGAAAGAAGGGGGCGTGCTCTCTTGAAAACCATTGATGATATTGTAACGTAAATCATAGAAATTTAAGGATGACCAGGAATTACAATATGTTGGGTAAAGTCTATCAGATAAATACTATAGACAGTTTTGAAGGAGAAATTTTACACAAGGAACTTGAAATGTACCCTGTTGCAGAAAAAGATGCATCAGTTGACATCGTGGTAAATTATTTGTACCAATTGGAGAAAAAAACACCCTTGTTAAGAAACCCGTCCATTCACTGCTATTACGAAAACGGATTCAGGATTGAGTTAATAAATGCATCCATCGAATTTCATTTTAGCGGAAAGCAACTTGCTCAAATTGATTTTTGCATAAAACAGGGCAGTGCACTAAGAGCAATTGCTAATAAGTGGTTTAGTTATCAGTTTACCAACCGGAAAGAATCTATTGGTTTCATATTTCATGAATTAGTGTTAATTCCTTCAGCATTCTTTCTTCCTGATTTATCTGTCGTTCATGCTTCCGCCATTGATGATGATGGTGCTATTTTATTTGGCGGAACGGGAGGGGTTGGTAAAACATCCCTAGAAATGGAATTATGTAATAGTTACGATAAAAGTTTCTTTGCCGATGACATCGTAGTTATAAATAAAAAAGGCGAAGCGTTTCCAAATTTATCATACCCTAAGATATACGGTTATAATCTGTACAGCAATAACGAACTGCGAAAAAAAATATTTGAAAACTCAGGCGTGTTAAACAGACTTCATTGGTCTATAAGAAAATCTATAAATCCGGCAATTGTCAGAAGGCGTGTCAATCCATTTGAATTGTATGAAAAAGTAACGAATCAACCTAAAAAAATCAAGGCATTTTATATTTTGGTAAAAGATGGAGGGGTTGAGCAAATCCAGATAGATAAAATAAGCCACGAAAAAGCAGCCAAACTTAATAAATGGATATTAGAAACTGAATACCAGATATTTTATAAACATTTGATTTGGGATGAGTTCAACAGTTTGATCTCAGAAAACGAACCTAAATTGAGTTATTCTGGTTTAATGAACCGCATTGAACAAAATTTCCATTTGGCACTTTCAGATATCGAAACTTATATCGTAAAAATCCCGCTTCATATCAACCACCAAGCCTATTTGAAGATAATGTCGCAACTGATTAATTCAGACTCAAAAGTCTAATCTATATTCAGATGATTATTACAAGTTCTAAATAAAGCCTTTCTTTATTAAATTTACACCGGAATTAAAATGATTCTAATGAAACATTTGATTTCACTGCAAATACATTTAAGGTAAACTTACATTTAAACCAATAGTGCATTGGGCATCATCCAAAAACAAAGCATTTCAGGGACTATCTATTCGTATTTAGGAGTTGCGCTGGGTTTTATCACGGTTGGCATCCTGTATCCTCGTATTTTTTCAACCGAGGAAGTGGGACTTTTACGAATATTGGTTTCCTATTCCACCTTATTTGCCCAATTTGCCAGCCTGGGTATTAATACGGCCACTATCAAACTATTTCCATTCTTCAGAAACAATGAGAAAAAGCATCATGGTTATTTGGGTATGGCGCTCATTGTTTCTCTGGTAGGTTTAATGATCGTGATTCCGGCATATTTAATGCTACGCCCTTATTTTTTGGTACATGGACAGGAAAAGTCTGCCCTCTTTATCACTTACTTTTATTACGTTGTTCCGCTCATAATTTTTACGCTCCTTTTTAATCTGTTCGACACTTACTACCGGGTATTGTATAATGCGGTTAAAGGCATTGTTTATAAAGAGGTAGTTCAACGGGTGCTAATACTTTTGGTAATCGTTGCCTATTTCCTAAACATTATCAGCTTTAACTTAACGGTTATTTTGTATGTGGTTGCTTTAATTACCCCGACGTTTTTTCTATTCTATTCAGTAATTAGAAGCGGACAGTTTTTTTTGAAGCCCGATTTCTCTTCAATCGATAAAACGCTACGAAAACAGCTTATCGATGTAAGTTTCTTTGGAATGGTTACCACTTTTTCAGGCATGCTGGTGTTGAATATTGATGTGATTATGGTGGAACGTTTTATGGGATTGAGTGCTGCGGGAATCTATACGGTTACTTTCTTTTTTGGAACTTTAATACTAGTCCCTTTAAGAACGATGGGAAAAATAGGCTCTGTGGTTATTTCAGATGCCTGGAAAGCCAACGACCTGGATACCATTAATAACATATATAAGAAAAGCAGCATCAGCTTAAGTGTGCTGGGATTCTTATTGTTCATAGGCATTTGGGGAAATATCGATAATATTTTTTTTATTATTAAAGATGCCTATCTACCTGGAAAATATGTCATTCTGTTTATCGGTTTGGCTAACCTCACCGACATTGCGCTTGGTGTAAATCCACAAATCATCACTAACTCAAAGTATTACCGGTATATATCTTATTTCCTTTTCATATTTGCAATTCTGCTTATTGCCACAAATCTGTTATTGATCCCTGTTCTGGGTATTGTTGGGGCGGCGTTGGCTTCGCTTATTTCAAAATTCATTTTTAACTTTATCAAGTTTCTTTTCCTTTTTAGAAAGTTTCGTTTTCAGCCATTTGACTATAAATTTTTATTACTCATTCTAATCACAATAGTAGCATATTCCATTTCGCTCCTGATACCTCAACTTTCAAATTATATACTGGATATTATTGTTCGGTCTGCTGTTATATCTATAGTGTTTCTAATTCCGGTCTATTTTTTAAAAATATCCGATGACATCAACGGGAAGATTAATGAGACAATTTCATCCTTGTTAAACCGAACAAAATCCGATTAATTACGTATCATTTGTTGGTTATGATACCTTTGCCGGGTTTTTCGTAACTTTTATTTTAAGAATGACTGCTTAAATTATGGATAAAAAGCTGAAGATATGTTTTGTAGGCAGCGGGGCAATAACAACCTCTATGGGCAATGTGATTTGCCTGAAAGAGGCTTATGATGTAACCCTTTTATCGATTGAAGAAGATGTGGTTAAATCCATCAATGAAGACCATCTTAATCGAAAATATTTTCCAAATGTCCGGCTTCATCCTTCGTTAAAAGCTACCTCCGACCGAGGCATTCTGCGCATTTCCGATGTGATTTTTCTGGGAATTCCTTCCAATGTAGTAGTCAGTTATGTGCGCGACTGCAAAGAACTATTCAACCCCAACGCATTGGTGGTCAATCTCGCCAAAGGTTTTGGCGTGGATCACAAAACCATTCCGCAAGGACTTTCAAGGGTAATCGACAATCCTATTTTCAGTATGAAAGGGCCATCCTTTGCAAGGGAGATCATCAACAACCTTCCAACAGGGTTTACATTGGTGTCGAAACGAGAAAGATATTTTAAAGGTTTTGAGGAAATTTTTAAAGATACCACCATCCACCTCGACTTTTCAAATGATGTGTATGGTGTGGAAATGGCAAGTATCCTAAAGAATGTTTATGCCATTATCGTGGGTATCGTTGATGCCCATTTCGATTCCCCCAATTTGAGATCGCTAATCATTACCAAATCCATAAATGAGATGCGTGTTATTATGACCAGGTTTGGTGGTAAGGAAGAAACCATGTTTAAATATTGCGGGTTTGGCGATTTTAGCCTGACAGCACTGAACGACCTCAGCCGTAACAGAACCCTGGGCCTTCTAATTGGAAAAGGATTTTTTACAACCGACATTTCTGAAAAGGTAGTATTGGAAGGCAGGATTGCTACCAATGTGTTTGTAGAAGAGATTGCTAAAAAGCGGAATATCAAAACCAAAAACCTGATGTTGAAGGAACTTTATAAAGTTTTTAATGAACCTACTTATGACCTCGCCAACTTCGTAAATCGGATAATTGCTATCACACCTTAATATGGTTCAATACTTCTGCCAGTTTTTCTGTCAGATTTCGCCTTTCAAATTCATCAGTGTCCTTGCAGTCAGAAACTAATTTATTTCTTTTAAATTTTTTATAATTGTCCTCCAAATGCTTTTTAAGTGACCGGACTTCATTAAAATCAAATACCTCCCCGCACTTTTTATTCTGGATGATTTTGGCTGCGTCACCATCAACCGGTCCAATGCACACAATGGGTGTGTTGGAAGCCATATATTCGAAAATCTTACCTGTCAATATTAATTTGGCATTGGGCGTATCGTTTATTAGAAGTAACAACATCGACGCGTTTCTTTGTTCATCAATAACTTTACTGTGCGGCAGGTAATTGATGGCAGTCAGGTATTTTTCCAGTCCCGCTCTTTTAAGCGATTCGACAGCATTAAAATCCATCTTACCGATATTCTTTATTTCAAGGTGGCTTGCAAACTGTATATTTTCTGAAACCAACTCTTGCAAGGCACGCCATAGATTTTCGGGGTTGCGGGTTCTGGTCAGTGAGCCTATGTGGGAAAGTGTGAATTTTTCTGATTTTGAAGTCTTCTCGCCTAACTTCATATCAACCTCATCATAGCCATTTGGAATGAAAAAATAATCCCTTTCCACTTTTTCTTTAAAATCTCTGATCATACCCGGGCTCACCACCGTAACCGCATCGGCATTCGTAAGGACTTCATTTTCCAGTTTGTGGTGCAGGCGATCAGCTCTTTTTGCAAGCTTCAATTGGTCGTAATAATCGATATTGGTCCAGGGATCGCGGAAATCGGCCAGCCATGAGATTTGCAATTTCTGCTTCAGATGGTATCCGATCATATGCATGCTGTGCGGTGGACCTGTTGTAACAATGGTGTCAATTTGCTCCTCTACTAAATACTTTGATAGGAATTTAACCGAAGGTTTTATCCATGATTTGCGGGCATCAGGGATAAAAAGATTGCCCCTGACCCATACGGACAGGTTTTCAAGTAAACTATTTTTTGAGCCAGACTCAGATAGAAAAGCTGTTTGAATTTTCTGTTCTTTTGATTTACCGGTTAGTTTCTTATAAAGGCCGTAAGGTTCCTTGATGGTTTTTTTAATGACTGTTAAATGTTCTGGTATGTCTTTCAGGAGTGAATAATCTTCAACAGGTCTTTCCGGATTTTCAGGGGTGTAAATAACCGGTTCCCAACCAAATTTTCGTAGGTATTTGGCAAATTTCAACCAGCGTTGTACACCTCCCCCTCCACTTGGTGGCCAGTAGTATGTTATGATGAGGACCTTTTTCAATTTCTTTCTTTATTCGATTGTCATTCCGAGGGAAGTCCAGCTTTTGCTTGACGACGAGGAATCTCCTCTTGTCATTTCATTTCGCTCTTCGCTAAAATTAGATTCTTCACTCTCGTTCAGAATGACAAATAATCTATTTATGTGCTAACAATTATTTTTTATCAAATAATCTTTTCCCCTCATACACCAACATGCCAATAACTAACAATATCAACAGCAGTGAACTGGCGAATGAAATCTTTTCGCCAATCACCCAAACCCTGGGTTCAAATTTAAATTCGATCGTTCCGCTTCCTGCAGGAACTACCATTGAACGCAACACATAATTCGACCTGAAATAGGGCACCTGCTCACCATTCAAATATGCATTCCACCCTTTATTATAATAGATTTCGGAAAGCACAAGCAATTGTTCTTTTCCAGCATTATAAGTGTATGTAAGGTGATTTGGCTCATATGATTTTAATGTTACACTTGCAGATATATCCTTTTTGAAAGTTTTATTTTTCAATTGTTCTTCAAATCGTGTATCGATAATCGCAGTTTCTTTTAGGTTGTAATCATCCAATGCTTCAATTTCTTCATCTGCTGAACTGACCATCACATAATCACTCACAAACCAGGCATGTCCATATGCTTTAGGGTTAAATAAAGGTGGCGCTTCAGGATTATAGATCATATACTTGGTATTTAGCATATTCAACACCTGTTTTCCCTCGAATAAACGATCCACTTTTTCTTGCGTTACACCAGATTGAAGGACTTCAATAATACCTGATATCTCATCTTGAATATGGGCTTCTATTAAATCCTGGTAACGTTGAAGTTTTGCTCCATGATACCCACCAATGGACTTATGAAAATACGAACAACTGGCATCATTGAATGTACTTTTGGTAATATCCAATACCCTGAAATCAGGGTCGTTGTCTTTTAATATTTCTTTATTGGCATTGGCTGCAACAAAAGGTACATCAACAACGCGTGCCCTTTCAAAATTGCTGTTGTTCAAATACCTGCGGTTTACCGTTGCCATATCCGCAATAATAAGTACGGCCAACACCGCAATTAAAATTCCTTTGTTTAGATGCCCTTTCAGGTAAGCCCATAGTAACACTCCAGCTAACACAATAAACATAAAACTCCTAAGGGCATCTGCTTTGAAAATGGCAATTCTCACATCTTCAAGGCTACTGATAAAGGCTGCAATCTGTACCGGGTCTGCCTGATCCTTCAAGCTATCAAACTGCTGCATCTCGAACTGACTCAGGAAGTCGAAGAACAGCGTAGGTGCCACATAAAATAATAAAGTAATCCCGGCAGTAATACCCAATGAATAGTATAGTGATTTGGGGGTTGCCTTCAATTCATCCCTCTTTCTTACTATAGCACCCAATGCCATAAACGCAAGGATTGGAATGGTGAGTTCAGCGATTACCAATGTCATGGACACGGCACGGAATTTATTGTAGCCCGGAATATAATCAATGAAGAAATCCGTAAAGGGCATAAAATTCTTACCCCAGGCCAGAAAAATGGATAGTATGGTAGCAGCCAGTAAAGCCCATTTAAACTTGCTTCTGACAATAAACAATCCCAAAACGAATAGAAATACCACGATAGCACCCACGTACACCGGCCCTGAAATTCCCGGCTGATCGCCCCAGTATGAACTTTGCCTAGCTATTTCACCTTGGAAATTTCTATCCGCCTTTTCAAGCGCATCTTGTTGACCGATCAAACCGGAGGCACCTCCTTTTGCGTTGGGTATTAGTAATGACCATGTTTCGCCTATACCATAACTCCAATTTGTGATATAATCTCTGTCAAGACCAGTGGATTTATTTTCCAGGTTTTTGGTCAACTCTGGTTTACCCCGCATGGTATCCTTACCGTAATCGTAAGTTGCCCACAGGTTGGTAAAGTGTGTTGATGCTCCCAATAATGCGCCGATAATTAAGATGCCTGCCACTTTTGCAAAATATGGCAATTGTTTTTTTTGTACGGCCCTGACTAGTTCATAAATGCCATATACCACTACCACCATCAATAAGTAATAAGTAATCTGAAGGTGTCCGGCATGGATCTGTAATGCCAGTGCTGCAGTAAACAGAAGGGCACCTGTCCATATCTTTCCTCTGAATGCTAGAATAATTCCAGCCAATACAGGTGCCATATATCCTATGGCATGGGCTTTTGAGGTGTGCCCTGCTCCCAATATAATAAAGAAGTAGGAAGAAAGCGCAAACGCTATCGCCCCCAGCAGGCTTACCCAGGGATCATTTTTTAATACCAGCATCAGTATGAAAAAACCGAGGAAATATAAAAAGACGTAATTGGCCGGATAAGGTAATCCCAGCATCAGCAGTTTATCAATATACCGCACCAGGTTGGCCTGGTATTTTACGGAAATCTGCCAGGCAGGCATCCCACCAAACATGGAGTTTGTCCATAACGCTTCTTCACCGGTTTTTTCTCTGAAATCAACAATTTCTTTCGACATACCCTTGAACATGGTAATATCATGCTGTTTCAGTTTCTTGCCTTCTAGCAATGGAGAAAAATAAGTTAAAGTGATGGCCAAAAAAACAAGAATAGCTACCAAATAGGGCGCCGACTTTTTAAATAATTGGTTATTCATTTAAAATTTTATTTCGTTAAGAAACGGTTATTTGTTATCAATATCTTCAAAATCGACGTATTCACCAAAATCGTCATCATCTTTCTTGCTTTTCTTCCTGGGTTGTTTGATTTTGACTTCACCTTCTTTTTTCTGCTGTGCATTTCTGCCGGATTGATCAAACCCCTGGTAAAATTTCTCCTGTTGTTTCTTCACATACCTGCCCATCAACCAGGGCAATCCATAGCGAAGAAACAACCTGAAAGCATAGCCAAGCAGAATAAATATCAATATGGCACTTAAAATAAATTCCATCATCAAAATGCTTTTAAAAACTCATGCGAAGTTATTGCTTTTTGCTAAAACGAAAAAGGAGGTATGCAGTATACCTCCTTATCAATATTTTTAGCTGGAATTAGAATGAATTTCTAATACGTCCGTTATTTCATTTCGTCAGAAACCGTCAATCTTTTTCTTCCTTTTGACCTTCTTCTTTTGAGCACTTTACGGCCGTTTACACTGGCCATTCTTTCGCGAAAGCCATGTTTATTTCTTCTTTTCCTGTTTGAAGGTTGAAATGTTCTCTTAACCATTGTTCTTTATTTTGGGAGTGCAAAAATAGACTTTTTTCTTTGAACTCAAAAAAACTTTGGAAAAAATCTTAAAATAAAACCCCGATGAAAATCTTCACCGGGGTTGAACATTCAAAATATTGTTGGTTATTTTTTCTCAGGCACATGCTTTAAAGTTTCCAAAAGGAATTCATAAAACAAAGCCACTGTATCAATCTTCACCATCTCGTCGGGTGAGTGTGGATTACGGATGGTAGGTCCGAATGAGATCATATCCCAATTTGGATAAGTAGCACCCAAAATGCCACATTCAAGTCCTGCGTGGATTACTTTTACTTCAGGCACTTTTCCGTACTTATTGTTATATATCTCTTTCATCTCTTTCAGGATGTCAGAATCAGGATTGGGTTTCCAGCCAGGGTATGCGCCTTCGCTCACAGCTTTGGCACCAGCGGCTTCAAAAACAGTCCTGATCTCAGCGGCTAGTTTGTCCCTGTCATCATCCACCAAACTCCTGTTTAGCGTGCAGAGTTGAATTTTTTTGCCGTCAGATTTTACAATAGCCAGGTTAGTTGAAGTTTCGACGATGCCTTTTACACTTTCACTCATTTTGATCACGCCATTCGGGCAACCGGCAACTGCGTCATACAGGCTTTTCTGCGTTTTCTCATCGATGATATTGGCAGGAAGATCGGAAGCTTCGGCAATAACAATCAATCCCGGATCTGCTTCTTTAAACTCATCCTGTGCGATTTCTTCAAACTCGCTCACAAATGCTTCAAAATCTACCTTTCTATCTTCCGGAACGACAACTGTAACAAACGATTCGCGAGGAATGGCATTTCTTAAACTGCCACCGTTAATTTCTGCCAAACGAACGCCATATTTCTCAAATGCTTTCATCAGCAATACATTCATTATTTTATTCGCGTTTCCACGTCCCAGGTGAATATCCAGTCCTGAATGACCACCTTTCAGCCCTTTTACGCTTACTTTGTATGCAGCTATACCTTCGGGAGTATCTTCAGCTTTGTATTTGAATTCGCCATTGGTATCCACACCACCGGCACAGCCAATATACAATTCGCCTTCATCTTCTGAATCAAGGTTCATCAGGATGTCGCCATCCAGGATTCCTGGTTTCAGGTTTTCAGCACCTGTCATTCCGGTTTCTTCATCCATAGTGATTAATACTTCAACCGGACCATGCTCAATATCGGTTGCCTGCAGCACCGACATGCCTGCTGCTACACCCATACCATTATCGGCACCCAGGGTGGTTCCTCTGGCGGTTACCCATTCACCGTCCACATAGGCATCGATTGGGTCCTTTTCAAAATCGTGCTCGGTATCGGCATTTTTTTGTGGTACCATATCCATGTGGCCCTGAAGGATGATACCTTTTCGGTTTTCCATACCTTCAGTTGCGGGTTTTTTAATGATCACATTGCCGACCTCATCGACGATGGTTTCCAAATTAAGATCTTCACCGAATTTCTTCAGGTAAGCGATTACTTTTTCTTCTTTCTTAGAGGGCCTCGGTATCTGTGTTAACTCATAAAAGTTTTTCCAAATACTTTCAGGCTTCAGTTTTAATATGTCTTTACTCATTTTAAATTGATTGTTTTAATTTTTCAATATTAGGCAATTCAAGGCCATATCCTTTTTTCTTGTCCTCGGCTTTAAGCATCAAGGCTACAATGATAGCCAAGAAACCCGTGGCAGCAAATATCAGCATCGGGATGGTATAATCATAATACAGGAATTTACCTTCAGCATCTAATACCTGGCCATACTTGTCAAGCACGATACCAATTAATAACGGTACGCCCATCAATCCCCAATTTTGCACCCAGAAAATAAGCGCGTAAGCTGTTCCGAGTTGTTTTTCAGGAATAATTTTAGGAACGGATGGCCACATCGCTGAAGGTACCAGTGAGAATGTAATACCAAGGAAGATGATAAGACCAATTGCCAAAAGATAATTGTCAAGTGCTGGAATTGCAAAAACCAAATGGGCAAGCAATAACATCACTGAACCAATAAGCATAATAGTGGCACCTTTTCCTTTTCTATCGTATATATTACCAAAAAAAGGTGTCAGGATGATGGTTCCAAAGGGAAGCAATCCGGGAATAGATCCGGCAAACTCCTCGGCAACACCGTATTTATTAATCATTAAATCAGTGGCGTAATATAAAAATGGGAACACACCTGAATAGAACAATACACATAACAATGCGATAAGCCAGAAGCCTTTATTTTTTATAATGAAAAGAATGTCTTTTACTTTAAACTCTTCCTCTTCTGATACTTCATCAGTAATTCCTTCTGATTTTTCAAGTTTTCTATCCATGAATGTGTACCAGATAAAAGCAACGAAACCTGCAACTAACAGACCAAGTCCCAGCATCACTGGTGCCGAAAGATTGGGTATACCATCCATACCGAAGGCTTTTGCCATAGGTAGAGGCAATGCCAGCGCTAAAGCAGTTCCCATACGGGCAGTGGCCATTTCAAGCCCCATGGCCAGGGCCATCTCCTTTCCTTTAAACCACTTGACTATAATTTTTGAGACCGTTATACCCGCAGCTTCCACACCGACTCCAAAGATTCCGAATCCCAATGCACCTATCGCTATTTGTGTTTTAAATCCCAGAATCATTCCTTCCATCGGGATGATTTGAGAAATAGCAACATATTGCAACAAAGTACCTACAATCATTGTTAAACTGGCACCAATACCTGTAAACCGAACACCCATTTTATCGAGAATAATACCCGCGAAAATGAGCATCAGAAAAAATACATTGAACCAGCCATAAGCACTGTTCCAGATACCGAAATCGCTACTGGTCCAGTTGAAATATCTTTCAAGTTCAGGCTTTAATGGAGAAATTACATAGTTAATGTAATAACCCGTCATCATTGTGAAAGAGACTACGGCAAGGGCACCCCAACGTGCACCTTTTGAATCTCTTAATGACTTTTTAATTGCTTCTGTCATAATGAAATTTTTAATGAAGGGGCGAAGTTAAGATAAAAATATGAATGGTTTGAAAGTAAGCCTATTATTTAAAATGACTTTTAAAGCCTGTATTATTTATTCTCAATAAAGTAATCCTCTGATACAAACAGCTTCTCTTTTAACTTCTGTTCACTGTCATTAAAAATATTGGTAGGGTTTTGCGACGAATAAATATATGTTGAAGATGTATCTGGCAAATACAACTTTACATCCACCATTTTTGATCCATCATAGGTTAAAGTTAAGCTGGCATTTTCAACAGACGGTAACTTTTCTTTAGCTGCAAACTCTTTACCTCTTAAGCGACTGAAGCGACTCAAATATGTTGCCATATTGGCTGAATCTGCCAGTGTTCCATTCTGAAATATCCATTTTTCATCTTGCTTTTCCAATGTAAAATTGGATTGATCTGCATAGTTGAATTCGATTTTGGCAATCAAGTCCTTTTGAATATCTGTGATCTTTTTATCCCTGTAATCGTTCATGGTTTTACCCAACCCAAGGGCGATCATACCATCGATGGCATATACCAATGCTTCATCATTAACCCTTACGTAAGAAAGCATCTCACCTTGTGGTTGCCGGCTGTATGGATTGGGGTTTGGGCTATTGGCTTGTATATAATCGAACTTGCCAATGATGATATCGCTCAATGTGTTGTCCCTATTCTCAAATTTGATACGTGTTCCTAAATCGTCAGTAATTTGAAATTTCTCCCAATTATCGGAAGAAGTGGATACGACACTCTTCACATTTGCCTGATCGAGGTTTTGGATTAATGACTGGATAATATTCAAATCCGCCCGATAGGATTCATCACCGGAATTAATAATCCACCGTTGGCCGTCTTTATTAAGTACGATCTGACCCGCATCGGCAGGCGGTGTTACAACGATTTGTAAAATTTCGGCCGTATCCAGTTCGGGCAATTGCGTTCTGTAATTCTTTTCGTTGTCCTGGTTGTATTCAAGGAACAAATAAATGGCAACAGCCACCACTAAAATAACGCCTAAGATTAATGTCCTGTTTTTACTTAACATAAGCTTCCTGCATTCTTTTAATTCTCTTATTTCTGTTTATTTGCATCCTGATCAATCCATAGATGATCACAAGCAACAGTGGTAATAAAAAGTTAAGCCATTTAAGCATCATCTTTTTACTGTCACTCATTACGTCAATCGGTCTGGATGTGATGGTTTTTGTTCTGAGTTCGATCAAACCTGTGTCGTCAGACAGCCAATCGATGATGTTGACCATAAAGCTGATATTATCTTCCTGTTGCATCCGAGGCCTTTGTCCAGTTCCATTATAAGCAAAATCGCCATTGGTAACGAGGGCTATTTTTGACAACCCGTTATTATTTGCACCCTCCAATACACCTGCTATCACCTGGCTTCCTGCTTTAAAATCAGATTGGGTCCACTTTTTATTGATGTCAAACATTACGGGGGTATTTTGAACTCCTGAATTCTCTGAAGTCATGACCAGCGGAGTAAATTTGGCCGTGGTATCACCTATATAATTCACCGGACTGCAAAATGCCATTACGAGCTGTTCCAAGCCCTTTGTAGCCACATGATCCTTAAACTGCGTGATGATGGGTATGAATGGAAATTTCACCTGTGAGGTCATGGTTCCAAAATTGGTACGCTGGCTAACGCCCACAGTTCCACAATTGGCATCTGTTACAAAACTGTCATCTATCTGAAGCCCTTTCGTCGCCAGCCAATCCGACAGTCCGTTTTTCTGCACCGTGCCTCTTAAGGTTTGCAGATCGCCCTGCACATGGTTTAAGGCAATGAACAACCGCCCGCCTTTTTCCAGGTAATTATTCAGTATCTGAAGTTGGGGTACATTAAAGGTGTCTTTTGGTGCCGCAATGACCAATGCCTGGTAATTTCTGATATAGTCTATCGTATCCGTCAGATAGACATCCTCCACGTTATAAAGCACTTCCAGTTCACTCATCACTTGCTGGTACTCATTTTTTGAAGGCTCGCCCTGTCCCTGCACAAAACCTATTTTAGGTTTATCGGTTACACTTAATTTTTTTATAGATGTGCTCAAACTATACTCGATACTGCTGTTGGGATCAATAAAAGGTAGCTCCTCTTTTTCGTTCCCCAACCTGATCACGGCACCCATAAAAACTTTTTGCTGGGTAATTTCATCCTTTTCGCGGGCATTAAATAAAACAGGCTGAATACCGGCTGAAAGGGCTTCATTTTCCGTTTCTTCATTCTCGTTCGGATTTTCGAATTTGTACACCACTTTCCCTCCTGATAAACTGTTGTATTCCATTAGCATATCCTGAAAGTTACGTTTTACCTTGGCCAGGTCGGGTGCCAGATCTTTGGTAAAATAGGCGCTTACAGTTACCGGCTGATCAAGGTTCTTTAAAATATTCTTCGTGGCTTTGCTCAGGGAATATTGCCCGCCTTCGGTTAGATCGGCACGGAAAAAGTACCGCTCTGAAATGGCTGCAACGACAATAAAAATGGCAAGTAGTAAAAGGATGGTTGAATAGTATGATGACTTTTTCATGTTATACATATTTTTTGATCAAACTAAGCATATCTTTTTTTGATGAGCATGGTCTCGGTTAATACCAGGCTGATGAAGCTGATCCCGATAAAATAAACCAGATCTCTTGTATCGAGCACGCCTCTTGTCATCGATTCAAAATGTGTTGAAACACTCAGATAATCCAGGGTTTTACCTATGAAACCAGATGAATTTTGTGCCAGCATCCCAAAAATGATCTGGAAGAAAATACCAATGAACAGGGCTGAGAGATAGCTAACGATCTGGTTGTTGGTAAAACTACTTGTAAACAATCCGATACTGATGTACATGGCACTGAAAAAGATAAGTGCAATATAGCCTGAGATGACCTGCCCGGCATCCATATTTCCAATACTTGAAATCGTGATCACGTATGGGAATGTCATCAATAATGCAATGATGATCAGTAGAAGCGCTGCCAGGAATTTTCCGAAAACAATTTGCCAATTGCTCAGTGGTTTTGTCAGCAGCAATTCAAGGGTGCCCATCCTGTTCTCTTCTGAAAGCAAGCGCATGGTGAGTGCAGGGATGAAAAAGAACAGGGTCCAGTATGCAATACTGAAGAATGGCATTAGTGTGGCCTGTTTGATATAAAAGATATCGCTGCCGTAAATCCAAGTGAAAAAGCCGCTGAAGCCCAAAAACAGTATCAACAGAATGTAGGCCATCAGCGAATCGAAATAGGCTTTTAGTTCACGTTGTGTTATGATCCAAATCTGTGTCATATGCTTCTTTTTTAACTTGTTGTTAACTCCATAAAAATGTCTTCTAATTTGGTTTCGACAGGTGTGAGCTGGGTAAGCACCCATTTATTCTTAATAGCCATATTGAAAACCTGCTTCGCCAACTCACTATTAGTATTTCCCTGTACTTCGAACATTCTTTTTTCTGCATCCATGATGTCTACCAAATTCACGCCTTTTATTTTGCTGAGGCTTTCATGTAGCGCGTTTACATCGCCGTCATCAAATTTGATCTTAAGCACTTCTTTGCCCTGCGCCTGGTTTCTCAACTCAGCCGTGCTGCCATCAGCAACAATTTTACCTTTGTTGATGATCAATATGCGGTCGCAGGTGGCCTCCACCTCAGCCAGTATGTGGGAACTCAGAATAACGGTTTTTTCTTTACCGATCTGTTTGATAAGCTCCCTGATCTCTTTGATCTGGTTCGGGTCAAGGCCCACGGTTGGCTCATCCAGAATCAGCACTTCCGGACTGTGGATCAATGCCTGGGCGAGCCCCACCCGCTGCTTAAATCCTTTTGAAAGTTCGCTTATTTTCTTATGCTTTTCCTTTTCGAGCCCACACGTTTGCACCACGTTCAGCAATTTATCATCCACGTCTTCTTTGGGTATTTTTTGAACCTTCGCGGCAAACCGCAAATAATCAAGCACATACATGTCCTCATACAAAGGGTTGCTTTCAGGCAGGTAACCAATTCTTTTCTTGATTTCTTCCTGGTCTTTCTCCACCGAATAATTCCCGATATAGATTTGTCCGTTATCAGGATATAAAAATCCAGTTATGGCTTTCATGGTGGTTGTTTTTCCGGCGCCATTCGGACCTAAAAAACCCAATATCTCTCCTGTTTTAACTTTAAAGGATAAATCGTCAACTGCTTTTTGCGAACCGTATTTTTTGGTAAGATTTTCTACAACTATATCCATTGAGTGATGTTTTTAAACGTTGCAAAATAGGTTATAAGAAATGATTTGCAAAGAAAAAAAACATGAAAAAAAACTCAAAAAACGATATGGATTCTTTAACAATTATTAACAAACTCAGTATAGGTGGATGAGTGATTTGGTTTCAAAAAAGGGCTCAGGAAAATAATCATACAGCGGATATATGCGCTTTTTAAAATTTTTGATCTGCCGCAATTCTGCCTTCACATCGCCACCTTTTAAATACAAAATGCCATTGGGAATGGTGTTAAATGATTTTCTGTGGAATTTATAACCCGTCCACTTTACAAAATCAGGCAAAGCGGTTACCGCCCGGCTGATAATAAAATCGAAAGTGCGATCCACCTGCTCCATCCTGATTTGCTCGGTTTCAGCATTTTTTATTTCGGCGGCATGTATAATTTCATTTACCACCTTAATTTTTTTGCCAATGGAATCAGCGAGGTAAAATTTAGCTTCTGGAAACATGATTGCCAGCGGTATACCCGGGAATCCCCCGCCGGTACCGGCATCCATAATTTCAGTGAAATCTTTAAACCTGACCACTTTAGTAATGGCCAGCGAATGCAGCACATGGTGCGCATAGAAATGATCCATATCTTTACGGGAAATCACATTTATTTTAGCATTCCAATCGGTATAAAGCGGTCCCAACGCTTCATATTGTTCTTTTTGCCTTGCGGAAAGTTCTGGAAAATATTTGAACAAAATGTCTACACTCATCTGTTTTGATTAAAGAGTAAAAATAGACAATATTATGCTGACTGTATTGAAATAGCAGCAGCTATTTACCCACGATTAATAAACAATGATTTGTGAAGAATTGCGTTTCACTTATGATCAATTCACAGCATATTCGTATACATTTGCTGCATTACAAACCTTATGTCGAAATTCACCCTTACATCTGTTTTTATTCTGGCGCTTCTATTTTTAAACGTCAGTTTGCTATCACAGGAAAAGATCAGCACCGAGGCATATATCGATTTGTATAAAAAAATCGCAATTGATAAGATGAAGGAGTACCATATTCCTGCATCCATCACACTGGCGCAAGGCATTCTCGAATCGGGCAGTGGCAACAGCAGGCTGGCTCAAAAAGCCAATAATCATTTTGGTATTAAATGCCACAAAGGCTGGACCGGAAAGACTTTTTATATGGATGACGATGCCAATGACGAATGTTTCAGGAAATACAATAAAGTAGAGGACTCCTACCGGGATCATTCACTTTTTCTAACACAGCGCGGCCGGTATTCATTCTTGTTCGAATATGATATTAAAGATTACAAAAAATGGGCTTATGGGCTTAAAAAAGCAGGATATGCGACCAATCCAAAATACCCTGAACTACTCATCAGGATCATAGAAAAATATGATCTGGCCCAATATGATTCAGGAAAAATTGGCAAGAGGCGGCATAATAAAGACACTGACGAACCCAATGTATCTGTTATTGCCGCATCAGTAACTGCCAACCTCGTAGATGTAGGAAAAAGTGGCAGTGGACGCCAGTTATATACTAACAATGGCAAAAAACTAATCCTCGCGAAGGAAGGTGACACCTATTATTCAATAGCCAGAGAATTGAATATGTATTCGTGGCAATTATTCACTTACAATGATGTAGATAAAAAACACACTGTTGAAGCGGGCGAACTTGTTTACCTGGAAAAGAAAAAGAGAAAAGCTGATAAAAAGTATGAAATCCATGTGGTTCGGCAGGGAGAAAGTATGCAAAAAATCTCACAGATATATGGCGTCAAATTACAACGGCTCTATAAAATGAATGACATACCCGAAGGCATACAAGTTATTACCGGAACCAAATTAAAATTACGGTAGGTCTTTTACATACTCCATGAGCATTTTAGCAGTTTTTTCAGGTTCGTCTTTTTCAATCTCGAATTCAATAACCTTGCTTGGGGCTTTGTCAGAATTTTGATGGCTATACGTTTTATCGTAATAGGTCAATGTCAGGTCGGCTACTTTTAAAAGGTCTCCTTCTTCAAGCGCCTCAGCAGCCTGTTTCACAGCTAGTCCACCCATCCGTTGCCTGATCTTTTCAATCGACTGCAAGAGCAGGTCTTTTTTAAAATTTCCATACTCCCTTACCAATCTTTTGGCCCGTTCTGATTTTGGAAGAAGGATTTTAATCAGAATACCTGTTCGCATTTTCTTGAAGAGCGGATCGTTGATGCTGCAATTGCCCAACACCCGGCTTTCATCTTCCACCCAAATGATACGATCAAAATTAAATGTACGCCATCGGGCTGCCAAATCATTCTCAAATTGCTCATTGGTGGGTTGATCCGGCTGGCCTAATCTTCCGAAAGCGGAACCTTTATGATGGGCAATGCCCTCAATATCAAGGAACTGTTCTCCCTCTTTTTCAAGTTGTTTTAAAATATCTGTCTTTCCACTGCCGGTAAATCCACCCAGCACTACCAATTTTGCCGTTTTTGAAAACTGTTCGCGAATAAACCTTCGGTAGGCTTTATATCCTCCTTCGAGCACATTTACTTGAAGTCCTGCTGTCTCAAATAACCAGGCCATGCTAGCGGATCGTGCTCCTCCTCGCCAGCAATACACCAGCAATCTTTTCTTACGCGCTTCTTTTTTTGCCTGTTTTGCCAGCTCTGCCAATTTTGGGCCTGCAATTTCCAGCCCGATCTGTACAGCATTTTCATTACCGCCTTGTTTGTATCGAATACCTACTTCAGCTCTTTCTTCATCATTGAAAAGGGGGATATTCACCGAACCCGGAATATGACCCTGCGCGTATTCGCCTGGTGAGCGGACATCGACCAGCGGCCAATTATCCGTTAATGGTAGAAAATCTTCAATAGGTAATCGTTCAGGCAAATTATTGATTGTTTCGGTAATATGTAGTTCAATGAATTGGCATTACTTCCGGTTTTACAACTATTTTAATCCGGCCAATTGTTCCTTGATCACTTTTATCCGGTTCTCTGCATCGGATTGTTTTTGCTTTTCCTTAGCTACAACGGCTTCCGGAGCACCATTTACAAACTTTTCATTCGATAATTTTTTCATCACCGATTTTAAGAAGCCTTCGGTATAATCCAGCTCTTCCTGGAGTTTGGCGATCTCGGCATCCACGTCAATATCAGCGGTAAAAGGCACATAAAACTCCTGGGAACCGACAATGAACGACATCACATTATCAGGCTTTTCATCTGCCGCTTCAATACTTTTAACGTTTCCCAATTTTGAAATAACCGGGTAAAAAATACATTCGGGATGATCGCCTTTCTTAACGACAAGGTCGATGCTTTCCTTATTAGGTATGTTTTTTTCGAGCCTGATATTCCTGATGCCCAGTATGACCTGTTCGGCTCTTTCAAATGCATTTAGAATGTCTTTGTCAAAGCCATTCGATGTGGGCATAGACGCAATGATGATATCATCTCCTTCTTTTCGTTCCTTCAGTAAATGCCATATCTCCTCCGTGATAAAGGGAGTAAATGGATGCACAATTTTCATCAGGTCTTCAAAGAAAGATACCGTTTTTTCGTAAGTGACTTTATCAATGGGCTGCTGATAAGCAGGTTTGGCTATTTCCAGGTACCAGCTACAGAAATCATCCCAGATGAGTTTATAGGTATCCATCAAAGCATCTGATATTCTGAATTTAGTAAAATGGCTATCAATCGTCTTTAAAGCTTTGTTCATCCTTGATTCAAACCACCGGATGCCCATTTTGCTGCTTTCCGGTTGATCGATCGTTTCATCTACTTCCCAGCCTTTGACCAGTCTGAGAGCATTCCAGATTTTATTACTGAAATTCCTGCCCTGCTCGCATAATGCCGGATCAAATGGCAGATCGTTGCCGGCAGGTGCTGTGAGTAACATACCTACACGGACACCATCCGCACCGAACTGGTTCATTAATTCGATCGGGTCAGGGGAATTGCCGAGTGTTTTTGACATTTTTCTTCCTATCTTATCGCGGACGATCCCTGTAAAATACACATTCTTAAACGGTACTTTATCCCTGAATTCGAGTCCGGCCATGATCATCCGTGCCACCCAAAAGAAAATAATATCGGGAGCTGTAACCAGGTCGTTGGTGGGGTAATAATATTTGATATCTTCATTATCAGGATAACGAATGCCATCAAATACAGAAATGGGCCATAACCATGATGAGAACCAGGTATCCACCACATCTTCATCCTGCTTCAGGTCATCCAATTGAAGATCGGGAAGATCATAGGCAGATTTGGCCTTTTCAAGCGCCTCCTCCATGGATTTGGCCACTACCATTTCACCATTGGGTAAATAATACACCGGTATGCGCTGGCCCCACCAGAGCTGGCGAGAGATATTCCAGTCGCGGACATTCTCCATCCAATGCCTGTAAATATTTTTAAACTTGGCCGGGTAATACTGAATCTCACCTGATTCAACCACTTCAAGCGCTGGTTTGGCAAATTCACCCATTTTCAAGAACCACTGGGTAGATAGTTTGGGCTCAATAACTGCATCGGTACGTTCTGAAAATCCAATTTTATTGGTATAATTTTCTT
Organism: Bacteroidales bacterium; assembly: GCA_036351335.1. Taxonomy (GTDB): domain Bacteria; phylum Bacteroidota; class Bacteroidia; order Bacteroidales; family F082; genus UBA4459. The sequence goes on from JAZBOW010000115.1 coordinate 24,626, forward strand.
CCTTTTCAAGACTTCCGGCTTTTTTCAAATCTTCAATAATCTCATCCCTGACCACGAAACGATCTTTACCAACATACAGTTCGGCAGCTTCGCTGAGGGTACCATTATCCTTGAAAATATCGATCACCTCCAGTTTATGTTTCATACCCAGTTCGTAATCATTGATGTCGTGGGCAGGTGTAATTTTTAAGGCGCCGGTTCCGAATTCACGATCTACATATTCATCAATGATGATGGGCACCGGACGGTTAAGTAAGGGAACAAGAACATTTTTACCATGAAACTTAACAAAGCGTTCATCTTCGGGATGAACACAAACAGCTGTATCTCCTAAAATGGTTTCGGGACGGGTAGTTGCAATTGTAATAAAATCATCTTCGCCTTCCACTTTATATTTCAGGTAATATAATTTTGATTTTACCTCCTTATAATTTACTTCCTCATCGGAAACAGCGGTTTTAGCGGAAGGATCCCAGTTGACCATGCGGATACCCCTGTAAATCAACCCCTTTTCGTACAATTCAATAAAAACATCGATCACTGATTCATACAAAGCTTCATCCATGGTAAAGCGGGTACGGTCCCAGTCACATGAAGCACCCAGTTTTTTTAGTTGTTCCAGGATAATGCCACCATGCTTTTCTTTCCACTCCCAGGCATGTTCCAAAAATTCCTCTCGGCTGATATCTTCCTTGTTGATACCCTGCTCCCTGAGTTTGTTTACGACCTTGTTTTCAGTAGCAATGGATGCATGATCCGTTCCGGGCACCCAGCATGCGTTTTTACCCTGCATCCTTGCCCGGCGAACCAACACATCCTGCAAGGTATTGTTCAGCATATGTCCCATATGTAATACACCGGTTACGTTGGGTGGTGGGATAACGATCGTGAAGGGTTCCCGTTCATCGGGTTCCGAATGAAAGTATTTCTTTTCCATCCAGTAGGCATACCATTTATCTTCAGTATCTGCGGGATTATATTTGCTGGCTATATCCATCTTTAAACTAAGTCATTAATAAGCGGCAAAAATAGTAAACTTGTGGCATTAGCTCTCATACAACAGGAAAAATCCTTCGGAACGAAAGATCAACTTTTAAATTAGTAAAAAACCCCTGTATGACTGTTCATCCAGGGGTTTTATAAAGTGCAGGTAACTGATATTTAGTTTGTAACGAGAATATATGAGGCGTCATCCTCATCACTGGTAATCATCAAAATGGCATTGATATTATCCGCTTTTCCTTTGAGCACAAGAAGGCGGAATTCCTCCTCGCCACTCATATCCAGAATTGTAGTATAATCCTCCTTATCAATTGTCTTGTTCAGTTTTGCCTTGAATGATTTTAAGTCTTCCTGGTTTCCATTACCAAATTCAAAGTTCAGGATATAAAAGGACTCAGCTTCATCCAGGAATTTCAAAAAGCCTGCGTCTCCATCGAAATCAATATCGATATGGGTGTCCGTAACTTCCAGCTCAAAACCTTTTACGTTTTCGTATTTCTTAAATAGTTTCTCCACACCGCCTGTGTTGGCGATCATAAATAATGGGAAAACTATTGCCAATAATATAATGGTTGCTTTCTTCATTTGTTCAGGTTATTTTTTATCCATTTGATCCAGGTTTTCCAGACCATCGATTTCGAGTGATTTGGAAATTTCTGAAATGGTTTTCATATCCAATAATCCGCTCATGCTCATCACCACAGCTTCATTGGCTTCCAGCACGATCATCAGCATTTCCGAAACATTGCCATTTTTATCCTTTTTGGCTAAAAATTTTACTGTTTCATCATCTTCATTCACCGACATCATTTCTTCATAGCCTTTAATCTGGGTCAGTGTCCTGATCTCTTTCATAAAAGCCTCATTGGTTTCTCCTTCTTCGGGTTCATACACCAGCATTTTTAATCCACTCAATTTCTCCATGGCATTCTGCGATTCTTTCGCCTTTTCTGAACTGTCTCTCATATCCATATTAGAGAGCATTTTAAACATTTCAGGATTGATGTTGATGCTGGTAAATCCTTTCTGCCCGGCGTATTTATCATACAAATGGTCAATGGCCGTTTGGGCATTCATGCTGAATGGCACAACGAACATCATTACTAATAAACTGATTACTAACTTTTTCATGATTTAAGTATTAAATTGTTATACAT
>JAZBOW010000116.1:0-2367 GCA_036351335.1 Bacteroidales bacterium
ATCTCTGAAGCTGGTATCTTAATTGGCTCAACGATAGGGACAATAGCGGCGAATTCCAGTGCAATGAATAAAAATGATTAGCAGTCTCGTCACGGGTGGGGGTATATTGTACCCCCACCAGATCTATAATACTAAGGGATTTGAATGATTTCGACACCTTTTAGAAGCCAAAAAAATTATGCAATGACTTTTAGTTTTTAACTCAACTGGTACCTTTCAGAATAATTGATGTTGTGAATGTGTGAGAGTTTTTCAAGCTCACTCACTCACATTCATGACTCAATTATTCTGGGGTAAACAGTTTCGCTTTTTCAACATCTAAGCTGAAAACTGAATTATTTTTTATTAAAAAGGGTGAAGCTCCCCATAAACAAAATTTACCATCTAAATAGGTATATTTAGTGATATTTTAAAAGATCAATCTGCAATGAAGCAGTTGAAAAGTTACAGGGAGCTTCACTATGAAAAAACGTAACGTTTTTCAAAATCAAAGTCAAGAAATCCTGTCGTTGTTCGAGATGGCAAAAGACAGATCCAAAGTGATGTGTATTCCAATTGACTATGCGAAAAAAGATCACCTGGCCATGCTTTGTGATGGAAATGGGAAGATTATTCGAAAACCATTTTCGGTAAAAAATTCACCGGAAGGTAAAAATTATTTAATTGATCAAGTAAAAAAATCCTGCCGTCATCATGGAATTAGCCTTCAGCATATTGTTTTTGGAGGTGAAGATTGCGGGTCTTATACTGACAATTTTATATCTACTTTACGTTCGGAAAATTGGCTGGTGGCAGGGGTAAATGCCCACGATGCAAAGACACAACGTGAAAATGTGCAAGCAAGCACTGATCGTTTAGACTTGTTGGGGATTTGTAAAATGATTCTCAGTTGCAGAGCTAACTGCTCACCAGCTCAATCAGGTGAGTATTTAAATTTGCGGACACTTGTGCGGCAAAGACGAAAAATGGTCAACATAACAACCGGAGTAAAAAATAGAATTCACACCTTTGTTGATCAGATTTTTCCTGGTTTTTTAAATGAAAAAAATAGCGGAATTTTACCATTTTCAAAATGCTCATTACTATTGATGGAAGATCGATTCAGTGCGCATCAAATCCTTAGGCGCAGACGTTCGACATTAATTAAACTCCTTACTCGCTGTGGAATTCAAAAACCAGATCATTGCGCTAAGAAGCTTCAGCAGTATGCTGCCCAAGTTCTAAAACCACCCAAAAATCATCTTGTAACATTACAGATTTCATTGAAACAACAAGTTAAACTTTTTAATTGCTTGCAAGAAAGCACTGAGCAACTGGAGAAGGAAGTTGCTGAAAGTTTAGCCCAAACTCAGGGTGCTTTTCTAACCAGCATCCGAGGTATTGGAATCATTTTAGCCGCTGGTGTATGTGCTGAAATTGGTAATCCCAACAAACAGAAGCCTTTAAGTAATTTGGTTTCATATTCTGGTATCATTCCAAGGGTTAAACAAACCGGTGGAATCCAAGGAAAACCCCAAACTAAAAAAGTTGGAAAGCGCTGCAATCGTATCCTGAAGGACTATGTTGTTCAATCGGCTTCCCACATTGGTTTACACGGACCAGAAGATTTGATGTTGGATTATAAGAGACGTGATACACAAGGGCAACATGCAGATTTTGGTATTGGAAGAAAATTTCTGCGTATGGCAATGGGCCTGATGCGAACTTCTCAAACTTATCTACCTGAAAGTTTAAGAGGTAAAAAGAGTAGCATGAAAGGACGAGGCCAATATTATTTAATGACCTGGCCGAAGCTGCATGGAAAATGGAGGAATGTAAATGCATTGGATATTGCATTTGATAAAGAGATGCCTTTAGGCCAGTGGCGCAACATGATACAGGAGCTTTATGAAATAGAACTTAAATTATAGAATAAATACAGACCATATTTAATTTTTTCAGTTTAAGGTTTATAAATTTTGCGGACAGGATGGCTCACGTTACACTGTCGCAGTACTCCGAATATAAAGGATGTAATGACGGCTTCGAATAGAATGTCTTACCGTGTCCGCTCCAATATTAAAATTATGGCTCTAAGGTGCTTTGATCCTAAGATTTATTTTAAGAGATCTTGTAAACCAGTATGTCAAAATTGGACATAATGGACATGGTATTTCCACCGGTAACGCGGAATTTAAAAAACCTATGATTTTAAAAATTAAACAAGTCTCATACATTTTAAAAAAACTGATAAAAAATCGGGAGTGTGAAGTAGTACCTAAAAATAAATTAAAAATAAGGCTTGATTTTTTCCTGGTGCTCTATTTGGTATCCACTCCCAAGTACTTCAAGAACAGTCTGTCTCTGGCCACTGATTCGGTGGACCAT
>JAZBOW010000117.1:0-2250 GCA_036351335.1 Bacteroidales bacterium
ATGCCTTTTGCCACAGCCGCCAACACATCATCGGCTTGACCGTGGAAGCGTTCAGCAGGCACCACAAGTCCTCCGATGCCCTGGTGGGTGCGTTTGTAATTGTAATTGTAAACCCAGTTGCCGATGGCCGCTTCGGCCTCATGCACATTTGAAAAATGCTGCTGATCGATTAGCTCTTGCTTGATGCGTCGATTGCAGGCTTCCACCTTTCCCAAAGTCTGGGGGTGATGTGGCCGAGCATGGGTATGATCAATGTTGTAGGTTTGCAAAAACTTTTCAAAACGGTTGATGCCGCGCCATGAATAAAAGACAAAACCGCGGTCGGTTAAGATCTCTTGCATCTTGCCATAGCGGTCAATGGCGCTTTGCACTAACAAAATGACCGCATCGGTGGAAGTTTCCGTTAGCAACCGCCAGCCCAATATGAAACGGGAAAAATCATCGAGTAGCAAAAGAATATACACTTTGAGTTTGTTGATGAAAAATTCTAGAATATCCATTTGAGCCAACTCTAACGGACGACGGGCTTCAAAACGCTGACATTCTTCTTTTTCTGATTTTTTCTTTGGACCCTTGTAGCCGTTGGCCTGCATGATGGAACGTACCGTGCCAATGGAAATCGTTACTGCCTGACGGCGAAGCTGGTTTCTTACCTGGCCGGGACCAAAACCGGGATTAGATTGCCAGGTATCAAGTACGGCTTTTTCTTGTGCGAGGGTGATTTGCTTGACACCTCGTCCCGGATAAGAGGGCTTGTAATCCAGGAAGATCTGCTTTCCCAAACTTTTTAACTGACGGCGCCAGTCGTAAACACTGGTGTAGTGAACACCGGCTAGTTCAGCCGCCTGTTTGACTCCGATCTCGGCGGCACTGTCTAAAATGGCCATCTTTTGTTTTTGGCTAAATTGTCTTGATCCCATAACACTTTCTCCTTTCTCTTTTTTTGCAGAAGAAAGTGTTACCCTGAATTTTAAATTTTGTACGGATTCTTACTATCAGAAACATTAATTTGAATGGAATTAGGTCGTAAAACCTACAAGCCCAAAAAATGATAGCAGGTTTTTTTGACAAAAATTGTCATACCGTTAACAATTTTTTGCTAATAAACGATGCAGGATTTAAAATTCATGAAAATATTTTTATGTAAATTCAGCATATTATATAAAAGAAAAAGCACAGGTATGTGGCATGGATTTTGCTGATTGATATGGGTTTTAATGTGACTATTCCAAAATTCAATCTAAAATGACAGGAGGATTATTCATGAAGATAGCAAAATCACTTGCTCTATTATTATCTTTAGCCTTGTTGCTTTTCATCTCTGCATGTGGGGGTGGTGGAGGGGGGAGTAGCGACTCAGGTGGAACAGGTACTCTTGCCGTTAGCTTAACTGATTCAGCGGGTTCTTATAAAGCCGTTTATATCACCGTTGAGAGTGTTGAGGTTCATACAGGGGGAAATGGTAATAATAATAAAAATTGGGAAACAATAGATATGGACGTAGATACCATCAATTTATGTGAACTGACAAATGGTGTCTTCGAAGAACTTGGCTCAATAAGGCTAGATGCCGATAGATATACACAAATGAGATTGCATCTTCATAATCAACCTGAAGCGGGTGAACTAAATATTCTAAGTGAGGAACATGATTATGCAAACTATGTGATTTTAGAAGATGATAGCGTACATGAACTCAAAGTACCAAGTGGTTATCAGTCAGGGGTTAAAATTGTGAAGGGATTTACAATTAATGAAAATGGAACAACAGAAATAATCTTAGATTTTGATGCATCAAGGTCAGTAGTTGAAGCGGGAAATAGTGGACAATGGCTTTTGAAACCAACAATCAAAGTTGGTGAACTTGATGAATATTCAATAATAAATGGAAGGGTAACTGATGATGCCGTTGTGCCTAAAGGAATACCGGGTGCTTACGTTAGTGTTCAAATATTTGATCCTAATGCCGAAGATGAAAAAGATAAAGTGGTAATTCAAGCGGGAACAATTACGAATGATGAGGGCTACTATTCAATATTTGTAAAGCCCGGCACATACAATCTTGTTGCTTATGCCGATGGTAAAGAATTTGAATTCGAAAAAGTTGAAACATTTGCAGGCATAACATTAGAAAACTCTGACATTACCGATTTTCAGCTTGTTGATGCTATTGGATTAGGTACCGTAAAAAGTGATGTTTCAATAAATGGTGCAGATGAAAATGAACAATATGCAACAATTAGCTATAGA
>JAZBOW010000118.1:0-2941 GCA_036351335.1 Bacteroidales bacterium
CTTAGTTAAAGGAAATCCTGAAGGAAAAGATATGACTCCATTATTATTCAATTTTTCAATTTCTTGCATCAAATACGTTAAGAGCAAATCGTTGGATAGTATTTTCGCCACTTTAAAATCACAATTTGTTGAAAAGTTCGGGTCAAGTTCAAAATAGAATGTTTCGAGGTATTGTTCTGTATCTGTCCTTCCCCGCAAGAAATACAAAGAATCCAGATGAGTAGCACCTGAACGATAGTAACGAATAAAATCCAGACGTTTGATATTATATTTGTTTATTTCATTCAATTCTTCCGATAAATACTCTTTTTGCTTGTCGACGCCTGCAGGACGGTTCATCTCAATATTATACAATTTTCTGTAGTAAATCAGGCGATAGCAGAACTTTGGTTTTGTTTCTTTAAAAAAAGTGATTTCTTCCTCTTCATCCTTAAAATGATAGGATAGGATAAATTGCTTCATACTGTCAAATGCTTCAGCAAGCACATGGGAGGCTTCCAGCGATTTTTTTAAGATATTGTTGTCAGAAGATTCGATGTTATCAATAGCTTCATCAGTTTCTTTGCGGAGTTTAGTAACATATTCAAGCATGTTCAATTAATTAAATCAGTAATTTGGACAGATAATTAGTTTTACACATATGCGATAATATCTTTTGTTATATATTTTTACATGTTTTTACATTCTATATGTTTACTCTTTCTATATATTTCATCTTCAGTTTCCAATCTATTTTTGAGAAACAGTCCCTGAAGATTGTTAGTCACCTCACTTTTAAAATTTTAAGGATAGGATACCTTTGTATCCGCTTCTGCAAGTTTTGCTCAGCGAAGCTCAGAAAAAACCTAAGCATATGCTTCTTACTCTTAATATGTTCCACAAGTAAATTCAACTTTCAAATTTTTCATCAAACTTTTCTCATATCAATTTTAAAAACTCATCTCAGCCCTGAAGAAAATTCCGTTCTTATCAACAAATCCTGAATTGGCATATGAACTTCCTAATTGCCTGACATATTCCACGCGCAGTACTTTGAAAATATTGGTCAGCCCAAAACCAATTTCGGCATAGGGTTTACTCATTTCTGTGGTATAATATCCTGGTAAATCGAAAACCGGTTTATAACTTCCGGTAAGTTTCCCGTAATGTGTTTTTAACGATACCATTTCACGTAATTTCAGTTTTCGTATAAAAGGAATACGGTTTAGAATGATACCTCCACCATTGAAATCGAGATGAACATTGGTATATAGATTATGTGCAAATGACGCATGGTGCAACAGGTTGTAGCTGTATTTTGCATATCCGTACGACATGGAACCTACCGGCATATCCAGTAAATCATAAGGCGCATCGCCAAAAAGGTAGCCGCCGTTTACCATGTAACGCATAAAAGTAAGTCCCATGTTTACTTTCCCTGAAACTGAGCCATGAAATTGGGCATACAATCCAAAATTATCTGAATTACTGCCTGGTAATTTTGTCTGGCCAATATCCATACTCAGATTTACTATCGGGGTTTCATCAATATAATAAACACGAGCAAAGTAATATTGGTCGTAATACTGGCCGAATGCCAGCCTTGTATTAAATAAAATCCCGTAATTATTATATGTGTGATAATTCACATTATTGCGCGTAAAATGCACATCCGGAGTTTCTATACTATGCAGAAAATAAGGTGAAACTTCTAAACTAATGTCTTCACGGGCATTGTATTCAAATATCATATTAAATTTTTTTTCTTCCTTCAGATAGGGATTTTCCACCTTGCTTGTAATGGCTGCAATAAAGTTTCCGTTTCCCCTTGTATTGGGATTTTTTTTAATAAACCGGAGGTATTTATCCTGCGATACAAGGTTATAATCATCAGAATAGTTTCCCCGTATAATAAATTTGTCGGTTGGCAAAAGCTGCCAGGCAAAGTTCAGCCCGTATTTCAACTCTTTACTTTTTGTTCCGTAACCTAAAAATCCTCCAACGGTAAAACGTTCGAACATTTTTTCTCCGGTTCGGAGCGGAATGGAAAACCTCTGCCCCTCGATGGCATTGGTGCTGTAAATATCGAACACCGGGCCAATTTCAATTTTTCCGACATCAATATAACTGGTTAAAACCATTCCTCCAATGGCATCAATTCCCTGTACTACCGGGTTCTCCTTTAACTTCTCCACCCGCATGTAGGTACCTTCATCCAAATGGTTGGAAGATGCAAACTCGGGCTGGTTTTTCCAGTTACCAGGCCTGATTTCATTTAATCGCTTTGATGTGGAATATTGTGTTGTTTTTGTTACCAACCAATTACCACTCGAAATTTCGTCGATTCGCTGCGAACCATATTTCGAAACAGTATCCTTGTTTAGTGAAAGCGCCAGGTTTAAACTAATTTCCTGATTGTCATAAAACCATTTATCATCGTAAGTTTTGGAATAATTTACATTTGATTTGAACCCGTTAACAAAATTTATATTGGCTTTTTCCTGTACGTAAGCAAAAATACTGGTCAGTGCAAATGTGCTGTCTTCAACAGTAAAACGCCCGGTAAAGAGGGGGTTGTATTTGTTTTTTGGCGTAAATGAAAAACTGAAATATTTTGTATCGTCAATATATGTACTGTCATTTAAATAAAAATCATAATGCAGTTGTGCAGAATTACTTAACGGCGATGTTATTCCCCTGCCAAGGATATTAATCTGGTCTTTATAGAAATCCATATCAATAACTACGTTCAAAAGAATCAGGCTTTCAATAGTCTGGTTCAGTTTGGGGAAGATTCCGTCTTTCCGGTTGTAAACTATGCTGTCTTTTCCAAATGAATTTTTCTTTCCCAGTTCAGCCAGATAAATAGGCGAGAAACGAAGGCTCTGCCCATCCAGCTTCATTGTAACTTCATTTAAATTATTAATAATCCTGTTTGCCCGTGAAGCAGAATCGATTGCCA
>JAZBOW010000119.1:0-4315 GCA_036351335.1 Bacteroidales bacterium
CCCTTTGCTCCTGGAATTCAGTAAATACGCCTGCTTCGTAGGCATCTATCCAGTTTTGATCCAGGTTATTGAATATTTTTTCGCGGTTCGATTTTCCGGTCCAATAAGGAATGATCTTTTCCCTGTAAATCCTTTTGGTTTCTTCATCTGCTTTATACCAGACCTTAGGCCTTGAATCCAGGATTTCGAGATCTTCAATAGAATGGACAGTTATTTCAGGGTAAGTGGGTACGGCTTTAGGCGCTGGTCCGCGCTCACCAACAATTAATTCACCATCATTGATGCATATCTTCTTATGGTTCATGATATGTTGAAAAGCCATGGCTCTTTTTACAGGCACTGACACCTGCTGTGCCAGGTCACTCTTATAAAATTCCGTTACCAGTAAAGCTCTTTCAGCCGAAATACGGGGTGTTGCATTCAGGCTTTGCTCTCTAAGTTGTTGTATTCGTGTATTCATAACAAATTATTTTTCGGATTCAATTACTAACCTCCAATAGACACTTTAAAACCGGCATCGGAGAATAACCGGCCTACTTCTTCAATTCGCTCTGCTGATGGCTCCTGAACACCGTTCATTTTATATTCCAGGCCAAAACGTTGGTATTTCTGACTGCCAATTTTATGGTATGGTAAAATGTTGATCGTATTTACCTGTTTCAATTCTTTCATAAAGGCCATCATTTTCAGCAGATCACCTTCATCATCATTCATGCCGGGGACCAGCACATACCTGATCCAGATATTTTTTCCAATCGAATCTAGGTAACGCAAATTATTAAGGATTGCTTCATTACTCACACCGGTATATTTTCTGTGCATCTCACTATCCATATGTTTTATATCGTACAGAAAGTGATCGGTATACTTGGCAATTTCTGCCATCTTATCCTGTTGAGCAAGTCCGGTAGTATCAAGGCAGGTGTGGATGTCCTTTCTTTTGCATGCTTTGAGTAATTTGAGCAGGAAATCATATTGCTGCAGTGGCTCACCTCCTGAGAAAGTAACACCTCCTCCCGACTCTTCAAAGAAAACCATATCTTTTTCAATGATTTTGAGCAATTCGTTTACCGAATATCTTTTGCCTACAGTTTCTTTCACCTCAACTTCACGTCCATCCAGCTTTTCTTTTTTCAAATAAGAGAATGGCTCATGTGAGCGGCTTTCTGGATTATGGCACCACCAGCAATCCAGAGCACAACCCTTGAAAAAAATGGTTTGCCGGATTCCGGGCCCATCGTGGATGGCGTAGTGTTTTATATCGAATATGACACCTTGCATTGTTCACAAGTTTAAAGTATAAAGGAAAAAGTTTAAAGTGAAATTAGCTGGGATGATGTTTTACTAGAACATCAGGCACTCGAAAAGGCCTTTACCATCTATGGTATGGGTGAGTTGAATAAACTTTTGGCCTTTAGAGTTCACTTGATTCGTATTAAGGAGTCAAATATACGAAATTCACTAATGCAAAGTCAACTATAAAAGATCATTCGCCAAATTAGCGAGTTCTGATCGCTCCCCTTTTTCCAGCCTTACATGGGCATAAATATCATGATGTTTGATCTTATCGATCAGCACCGAAAGTCCGTTCGATTGTGAATCGAGGTAAGGTGTGTCAATCTGGTAAATATCGCCTGTGAAGATAATCTTTGTATTCTCCCCTGCTCTTGTGATAATAGTTTTCACCTCGTGTGGCGTCAGGTTTTGGGCTTCATCCACAATAAAGATCACATTTGAGATACTACGCCCCCTGATGTAGGCCAAAGGCGTGATCATCAGTTTTTCATTTTCAATAGCATCGGTGATGCGTTTGTATTCCTTATCCTGCTCGCCATACTGGCTTTGGATGAATTTCAAATTATCCCACAGCGGTTCCATATACGGATTGATCTTTTCGTGCACATCGCCCGGCAAATAACCAATATCTTTATTGCTGAGCGGTACAATGGGCCGCGTCAGGTAGATCTGTTTATAATTACGCCGCTGGTCCCATGCGCCAGCCAGGGCCAGCAAAGTTTTACCGGTTCCGGCAACGCCTTGTAATGTGACAAGTTTTACTTCAGGATTTAAAATGGCGTGCAATGCAAAAACCTGTTCGGCATTGCGGGGCATGATCCTTGAAACCGCATGTTTTTCAACACGTTCAATGCGATTGGTAATCGCGTTAAAATAGGCCAATGCGGAGGTGCGGTCACTTTTTAAAATATAATAGTGATTAGGAAATGCATTTTCAATGCCCAGGTCTTCTGCCTGGCAAAACCCTTCGGCATATAACTTATCGATCATATCAGCATTGAGGTCTTCCAGTTGGCTCATGCCGGTGTATAGCGATTCGATATCGGCAATCTTTCCGGTCATGAAATCTTCTGCGGGTAAACTCAATGATTTGGCCTTCAGCCGAAGGTTAATGTCTTTACTTACCAGGATCACCTTACTTTCCGGATGATCCTCCTTTAATTTTAAGGCCGCATTTAAAATGCGATGGTCCGCTTTGCTGTCGCCAAATATTTTCCGTGCATCTATTTTGCTGTTGTCGTTCATCACCACTTTAAACCTGCCTTTTTCGGGGCCATTCAGGCGTCGCCAGTTTTTCATGGTCGATTTATCAGAAATCTTATCCAGGAACCTGATAAACTCACGGGCTTCAAAATTCAGGTTGGTATTCCCTTTTTTAAAGTTGTCGAGTTCTTCGAGCACGGTTATGGGAATAGCCACATCGTTATCTTCGAAACTATTGATCGCGTTGTGGTTGTATAAAATAACGGAAGTGTCAAGAACGAATATTTTTTTCGAGGGGGTGGCTGCTTTATCGGCGCTGCTCTTTTTTGCCATAATGTATGTTTTCCTAATTCGTTTTGTAAAAATAAGGAGTTAGAACGCCCTCTTATGAAGCTTTTGCTATATTTTCAAACAATTTGAAGTTGAAAATTTATTGCGGATTTCTCGCGGAAATTCATTATTTTCCACAAACTTCAATTTGCAAAGTTTACGTTTCATACCTTTGTTTGCCACAATTTCAAACTATGAGTGAAAAAAAGAAACTATTCCTACTGGATGCGATGGCCCTTATTTACAGGGCATATTTTGCCTTCAGTAAAAACCCGAGGATCAACTCAAAAGGTCTGAATACATCTGCCATTCTCGGCTTTGCCAATACGCTATATGAGGTGTTGAAAAATGAAAAACCCACACATATCGGTGTCGCTTTCGACACGATAGCACCTACTTTCCGGCAGGAAGGTTTTGTGGCTTATAAAGCCAACCGCGAAAAGATGCCCGAAGACCTGGCCGCCTCCATTCCGTACATCGTTGAACTGTTAAAAGGCTTCAACATTCCTATATTGGAAGTAGATGGATATGAAGCGGATGATGTGATCGGAACGCTTTCGAAAAAAGCCGAAAACGCCGGTTTTTTTACGTATATGATGACGCCCGATAAAGATTTCGGACAATTGGTTTCAGAAAATATTTTCATGTACAAACCATCGCGTATGGGAAATAAAGCAGAAGTGTGGGGTGTGAAGGAAGTATGTGAACGTTATGGCATCCAGCATCCGGAGCAACTTATTGATATCCTGGGTTTGTGGGGCGATGCTTCTGATAACATTCCGGGGGTTCCGGGTATAGGTGAAAAAAGAGCCAAAGAGCTCATCGCTGAATTTGGTTCGGTTGAAAATGTGATTCAGAATACTGACAAACTCAAAGGAAAACAAAAGGAAAATGTGGAAAATTTTGCCAACCAGGCACTTGTCTCTAAAGAGCTGGCCACCATCATTCTCGATGTTCCCATTGAGTTTCATGAAGATGATCTGAAACTGTCTGCACCTGACCCGGAGGCCCTCAAAAAGCTCTTCGATGAACTGGAATTCCGAAATTTTGCCAAACGCTTTTTTACGGATCATTCACTAAATGAAGATGACAGCAATAAGGTGGTTCAGGGTGAACTGTTCATGGAAAATGATGCGGAGCAGGAAGACAATGTTATTCCAACGGAATTAAAAACCATCCACAATACACCGCACAAATATCACCTGATCATCGATGACAAAGGAGCAAAGGAACTTGCTGAAACGTTGTCGCAACATAAATCCATCTGTTTTGATACGGAAACCACCGGCCTCGATCCAAACAACTCGGAACTGGTGGGAATTTCATTCTCCATCAAACCACTCGAAGCCTGGTATGTGGCTTTGCCGGAAAACTATAATGAATCACAGAAAAGGATCCATATTTTTAAAGCGGTGCTTGAAAATCCCAAGATTGAAAAGGTGGGGCAGAACCTGAAATTTGATATGGCCATATTGAAATGGTACGA
>JAZBOW010000120.1:0-21357 GCA_036351335.1 Bacteroidales bacterium
GCCACATCATAACTTCCTGCTGCATTAAACTGCACTTGTGGATTCTGATGGCTTGCACTGGTACCACCAACATAGGTTACGGTGTTAGGTGTAAATACCCATGCCCAGGAAGTAGGTGTATTTGTAGACAAGTCGGTAAAGGTTACTGTTTGTCCGATGGTTGGTGCCTGGTCATCGGCGCTGAAATCAGCCACCGGCGCTGGAATTGCCGCGTTAATATAATTGACTTTAGTTTCGACATCCGATCCACCGGCATTTGTAGCGGTCAAAGACACATCATAGCTGCCAGCGGCATTGAATTGCACCTGGGGGTTTTGTGAGTTGGCATTGGTGCCACCCACATAAGTTACTGTACCTGGAGTAAATACCCACGCCCAGGAAGTAGGCGTATTGGTAGAAAGATCAGTAAAGGTTACTGTTTGCCCAATGGTAGGTGTTTGATTGTCTGCACTGAATTCAGCCACAGGTGCAGCCACCCCGGTATATAAGTCGGACTCCCAAAGACCTCTACCAAATGTAGCTGCTCTGAGCCTGCTGTTTGTTGGATTGGCATCATAATATATTTCTAATTCGGTTACAACTACATTGGGTAATCCTGTAGAAAACGGCACCCAATTGGCACCACCCACCTTCACATATACGCCAACATCTGTAGCTGCATATAGTTCATCCTGCACTGAATTCTGTTTATTTTGAATCACACACATGGTGGGTAATAAAGGCAATCCTGTTGAAATATTCGTCCAACTACTACCACCGTTTGTAGATTGATATACGCTGTGTGTATTATATTCGCCAAATGAAACCCAAACCGTATTGGGATCCGTATCTTTAACACTGATATATGTTATTTGGGATGATCCTACAGGTAAGGTTCCGGTGATATTACTCCAGTTTCCTGCTCCGCCTCCGACAGTTGTTCTCCAGATATTTGATAAAGTAGCCACATAAATGTAATTGGAGTTTGAGGGGGCAATGGCTACTGAGCGAAGTTTAGTGCCACCCGTTAAACCCGAAGTTAAAGTTGCCCAATTATTGCCCTGATTAGTTGATTTATATACTTCGTTACATCCTACGATGAGTGTATTATTATTATTAGGATCCATTGCATATGGAGTAACCCAAGCTGATGTAGAAGATCCTGCTGCAGGACCAATTTGGGTCCATGATCCCCCATGATTGGTTGTACGTCGAATATCTCCGAAATATAAAGTACCATATTGGGTGTTTATATTGGTATAATCCACAATACATTCCATGCCATCCCCACCTATTTCATCTGTCCATGAGCCAGAAGAATATACTTTTGTGCCGTTATCCTGTAATCCGGTAATCACTTCACTGGAAGAAGATTGTCCAACGCCCAGCCTGTATAGCTGGCTGATAACCATCGAGTTTGTAAGGTCTGTCCATGAACTCCCGCCATTTGTTGTTTTATACAAACCTCCATCGTTACATAAAAACAGGTTGGATGTACCCGGTTGGTATGCCATAAAATGCTGGTCTGCATGTACAGTGGTTGCCGTCCCACCGCAAGTACCCGACCAATGTGTGTTAATATTCCAAGAACTTCCACCATTAGTTGATTTCCAAGTGTTAACACCACCTATAAATACAGTATTGGCGTTGGAGGGGTCGGCAATGATGCACAGGTCGTAAGCACCTTGTCCACCGCCAGAGTTGCTTGAACAATCCCAATTAAGTAAATTTGTATTTGTTCCGTTGTAAGTGTAAACAGATGAAAAACTTACCCCTGTATTAGTAGATCTTTCAATTGAACTTAGACCGCCATTATTATTAGGATTGGTATTGATATCCGAAACAATAGCATATACATAGGCGCTATTTGCAGCTGTTACCGCAATATCTACTCTGTACTCTGATGAGGCAAATGTTTTACTGACATTCCAGTTAGTACCTCCGTTGGTTGTATAGTATATTTTAGGGCTACCCCAGTAATCAATTGTAGAAGCGTACAATATGGAACTATTGGCGGGGTTTATCTCCATATCAATAAAATTTCCTGATTGCTGTTGTGTCCAATTTGTTCCGCCATTGGTAGTTTTATAAATACCAACAGAAGTAGCTGCATAAATGGTTTGATTCCCGGAATTGGGATCAAGAATTAAACGGGAAACCAGGTTTTTCTGGCTGGCAGACCAGGATAAACCGGTTGTGTTCCATGTGGTTCCGCCATCGGTAGATTTGAGGACACCTACACTATTATTATCATTGCTTTGTTGCCCACCCAGTGACCATAAGCTTCCTCCATCTTTATCGCCGGTTGCGATATATAAAATATCGGGTGTACCACTAATAACAATAATATCGCTTACACCAAGCACTGCATTTTGATCACCCAACGGCACCCATGTGCTGCCGCCATTCGTTGTTTTCCAAATGCCACCGGACGCGGCACCGGCGTATATGGTATTGTTATCACCAGGTCGAAAGGCTACACAGTTAAGGCGGCCGATTCCGGCGTAACCTCCACCAGATGAACTTGGTCCCATAGAGGTCCAATTTCCAGAAGGGCTTCTTAAGCCTCCCGGATTTTCAAGGAGATATTTTTGATATTCATCAGCTGCACTGGTCGTTGGAAATGCGCCCGTTTGAGGATTAACGCGTGTTTCCCAATACCACTCCCAACGCTTAAACTGTTTCCAGTATGGTGCTTTTACCCGTTCACCATTTTGAATATAATACCCGTTTTCAACCTGGTAGGGATCCCAATAATCGTTAAAGGCTTTTTGGTAATCGTGTAAAGTTAAGGTTCCGTTTTGTGCTTTGGTTGGTGGCAGACTTTCAAACCAGGCTTGTGATTGTAAGAAATGGGTTGAAATGATGGCTGCTAACAAAAGAACAACCCTAAGCATTACGCTTTTTGCTTTCTGGATTTTCATGACTTGCTTTGTTTTCGATTTCATTTTATACGAATAAACACTTTAAGGGTTTATAAGTACAAAAGACAAATATCGGATTATTCTTGATAAAAGTCAAGAAAAAAGAAATTTTTAAACTTAAATTAACAAAGAGTGCACGAATGACAGTAAAATTCAATTCTATATGCGGTCATATACGCTAGTATACAGGCGCTATTTTACGATCAATTTTCTATTTACTGTAATCAGATTTTCATTTTCATCCTTAAGAGATATGCGTGTAATATATATACTTTTTGGTAAAACAGAAGTTACACGCACTTTGTGGCCCGTTGTATTTTCAAGAAAGATAAGGCTACCATCCACTTTGAGGATTTCAATTTTTTGAATAGTTGACGAACTTTCTATTGTGAAAGATCCATTGCCGGGATTTGGATACATTTTGACCAGCTTATCTTCAGGTGAAAAGTTTTTAATGCCTACGCATTCATCCACAAATATAGAATCCTGTGCCATCGTTTCACAATCATTTGCATCCATGTAGGTGTAAGTGATAACGTTCCAGCCCGGCTCTGCTTCTTCCGGTGAGAAAAGGCCACCTGTTGTAACCGCATTGCCACTATAAGTGCCACCCTCAGGAACGGCAGTTAACTGTACCGGTGGTTCCAGTTGGTTGCAAAGTTGTTCCGGCCAATCACCCAGTGTAATTTCCGGTAATGGCAGCACGCTAACCGTAATCGAATTTGATTCCGTTTGATTGCCATCTGATACTTCAACGTCATACACCGTTGTCGTTTCCGGATTTACTGTTGGATTTTCAATACCTGAAGTAAATCCCTCAGGATCAGAGGTCCAGTTATAGGATATGATCTCTGCACCACCGTTTACATTAACTCCTAACTGACTTGCATCTCCTATACAGATCGTTTCCGGTTCAGCTGTTGCTGTTACGGAAAGAAAGTCGACGGTATGTATGTAGTCAATAAGGGTTTTCGCATCAGAAGCTATATCATTGGTGGCAGTTAATTTAACAGTATAATTACTGATTTCATCAAATCTTACTACCGGATTTTGAGAAGTGGCACCTGTTCCTTCAAGATATGTAATTGTATTAGGCGTAAACTCCCAATCCCATTCGTCGGGTGTGTTGGAAGATAAATCGGTGAATGTGACAGTATCTTCTATGGTTGGAATGAGATTGTCGGCTACAAAATTGGCGATGGGCGCTCCTTCAAGTCCATATAGATCAGACTCCCAAACACCCCTTCCGTAAGTAGCAGCGCGTATCCGGCTGTTTTCCTCATTTTCTTCATCATAATAAATTTCCAATTCTGTAACATTTACATTGGGCAACCCATCAAAAAATGGCACCCAGTCTTCATCTCCCAATTTCACATATACGCCCACATCTGTTCCAGCATATAATTCAACTTCTTCTGTGTTTAAACGGTTCTGAATCACGCAATTTACCGGAAGTTCGGGTAAACCTGTTGAAATATTGGTCCATGTGGTTCCGCCATCGGTGGTTTCATACACACCAAGTGAGTTAAACCCGCTCATTGAAACCCATGCTGTATTGGGATCATTGGCTTTTACGGAGATAAAAGTAATACTTGCAGAGCCTGTAGGTAATGAATTTGTGATGTTCGACCATGAAAGACCATTAAACCTGTAAAGTGTCGTTCTGGTAGCTGCATAAATGTAGTCAGAATTGGATTTTGAAATAGACAACGACCTTAAAGTGCTGCCACTCCAATTGGATATTTTTGTCCAGCTATTACCCCGGTTAGTGGATTTCCACACATCCTGAAAACCTACATAGATAGTGTTGGGTTCATTCAGGTCCTGGATCATTGGGGTTACCCATGCAGCATTACCTGATATTGAATTTGAAATGTTGGTTGAACTGTTCCAGTGATTGGTGGTCCTATAGATAGACCCGTAATACAATTCACCGTATTGCACCAATTCATTCGACCAGTCGATCATACAATCCATGCCATCACCACCGATCACATCGTCCCAGTTGCCATAGATCATGGATTTGGTGCCATTGTCCTGAAGCCCTATAATGACATCATTGTCAACAGTTTGCGCGACACCAATTCGGTATGCCTGACTGGTAACCAGTCCGCTGCCCAAATGGACCCAGTTATTACCACCATTGGTTGTTTTATAAATACCACCATCATTGCAATCAAAAAGGTTCGAAGTGCCCGGTTGATAAGTCAATGCATGTTTGTCGGCATGTGTGGTGGTAGCCGTACCGCTACAGGTACCTGACCAATGGGTATTGATCGACCAGGTATATCCGCCGTCCTGTGAGCGCCATGTGTTCACACCGCCAATAAATAACACGTCTGCATCAAATGGGTCAGAAGCAATACACAGGTCGTACCACCCTTGTCCACCTGAACCACTACCATCGCAATTCCAGCCCAACATGTTTACACCATTGTAAGTGAGTGAAAAAGTAGCACCCCCGTCCGTTGATTTATAAATGCCGTACAAAGCGTTGCTTGAATTAGAAATGAGTGCGTATACAACTGACGGATTGTCTGCTGAAACGGCCAGTTCGGTTCTTTCGCCTGATGTATTCAGCACGCGATTACCCCAGCTCTGGCCACCGTCAAGGCTGCGGTACACATCACCGGAACTATTAGAACCGTACATCGTTGAATTGCTGCCCGGCTGAAATTCAATATCTTTAAAACTGAGTGAAGATAGCTGATCCCAGTTATCACCTCCAT
The DNA here is from genome assembly GCA_036351335.1 of Bacteroidales bacterium. GTDB lineage: Bacteria > Bacteroidota > Bacteroidia > Bacteroidales > F082 > UBA4459. The sequence continues at coordinate 5,633 of JAZBOW010000120.1, forward strand.
TAGTGGTTTTATATAATCCGACTGATGTAGCTGCCCAAATCGTATTCGGATCGTTCATATCCTGTAATAACCGGTTGACCAAACGGTACTGATTTTGTTGCCAGTCGAGGTCGGTTGTTTGCCAGTTGGCACCTCCGTCTGTTGATTTTAACACACCTACCGAATAGGTGTCTGACGCATCTTTATCGCCGGTAGCCAGGTAGATGACCTCATTGCCTGATGCTGACTGAACAATGATATCACTTACGCCCAATGCTTCATTTTGATCACCCATGGGCATCCAGCTATCTCCTCCATCTGTTGATTTCCATATTCCTCCGGCGGCTGCGCCCACATAAATCGTATTGTCATCGTCAGGATGAAAAGCCACACAATTCAACCTGCCCAATCCTGCATATCCGCCACTTGTCGTGCTTGGACCCATGCTGGTCCAGTTGCCTTCAGGGCTTCGGTTTCCGGCAGTAGTTTTAAGGTATTGCTGAAATACTTTCCATGCGGTAGTATTTGGAAACAAACCTGTTGCCTCATCTACACGGTTTTCCCAATACCATTCCCAGCGTTTAAACTGTTTCCAACCTGTTGCTTTTATTTTTTCACCGTTTATATAGTAATATCCCCGGTCTAAGTCAAAGGGTTCCCAGTAATCATTAAAAGCTTTTTGGTAATCCTGTAGTGTTAATGTGCCGTTATCGATTTTTTCCTGTGGTAAGTTTTTACGCCATTCCTGTGCGTATGAATTCTGAATAGTAATAAAGAATAAGGAAAAAACAAGTAAAGTAATAAGCCTGTTTTGAATAAGTAATTTTTTCATTTTATGATTTTTAATAGCCAAAATTATATAGCACAACAAATGTCATATTAAAATACACTCATCACTTCGTTTTTTATTCAAAATGAATAAAAATTAGACTGGTAAAACAAGTTTTTTTAAATTCTCCTCCAACAAGTTGTGTTAAGCATTTGACGCTGGCAATTCCTATTTATTTATATATTTCGGCCAACTTTTTTTGCAAATCTTCACCCCTGAGATTTTTTTCAATGATAATACCTTCAGGGTCAAGCAGCAAATTATGGGGAATGGAGCGCACGCCATAAAGTTTCCCGGCTGCACTATTCCACGATTGCAAATCAGATACCTGTGTCCATAGCAGGCCATCTTCCTCTATTGCCTTTTTCCAACTCTCCATATCCCTGTCTAAAGAAACGCCAAACACATCAAATCCCTGGTCGTGATATTCATTGTATGCTTCTACAATATTTGGGTTTTCGGCACGACAAGGCTGACACCAGGCTGCCCAAAAATCGACAAGCACATAATTTTTTCCTACGACTGATGATAGAGGAACCGGACTACCTTCAGGATCGTTCAGTGTAAAATCTACATAAGGTTGCCCAACAGCCACTTTTTTCAAAGCAACCACTTTATCGTTGAGGTCTTTTACATACCTGGAGCTCTGAATAGAAGGATCCATTGCTTCATTCAGCTTATCGAGCTCTTCTAATTCGTAGGAATGGATATTGTTTAAAACCACAAAAATAGGAACCACACTTGTGCTATGCGCTATGGCATAATCCATAAGAAATACTGATTTTTGTTTGCTCAACCTTTCATAATCTTCCTCAATTTGTGTCATTAAAAGTGTGTCATTTGAGCTTTGAGCAGTGCGGTAGTTCATGCCCAGCTGCCTTATTGCATTGGTAAAATTGTTTGTGGAATCGATAATATATGCAAACTCTTTGTGGGCCTCTGATCCTTCAACCGAACGGTCATTTGGATTTGCCACATTGGTAGTAATACTCATTTCTCCCGGTTCTACAAATGCCGGTAAATAATTCGACATATCTTTAATTTTTATATAAAAGAATTCAGGAAATTTTATTTCTCCCCTGAATACCGCCTTTCCAGATACAAGTTCGGCAGAATCAAATTTGATCCATTTATTATCAATTTGCTGTTCCATGTAAACCCAAGTGTCTTCAGCGCCATTGATGGTTAAATTTACGGTATAGGTAGTGGTATCTTTCTGATCAGTACAAGCTGAAAAAATTAAAATGGTACTCAAAGATAGAGCATAAAAAAAATAACGCATGATATATATTGTTTGATGAATATTTAGTTTGCAAATCTAATAATACTAACCAATTCAACAAGTTAATTCATTAATCATCAAGTATTTTTTTTACTTCTGAAATACTTTCTACCGGCAGTTGGCATGTGTTATTCTGGCACACATAAATCAATGTGTTGCCGTTAACAAAGCGAGATTGTAAAAATGAAAAATCAAGTTCATTCTTTACTGTACCCGCCCAAATTACTTGCGGATAATAGTGTTGTTGCAACTCTTTAAGTGCAACAAACGCATCATTCCCACAAATAACCACTTCGTAATTTCCTTCCAGAAAATCCATCATCAATAAAGCCCAGTTAGAATAACCCGAACCATAGTCAACCATTGGTTCTTCCACATTCAAAAGCATTTGCTTTGTGATTTGCTCATAATCCCTGTTCTCAAAATAAAAAGCCAGTTTTTTCAGGTTGCGGGCTAATATTGAGTTGGAAGAGGGAATCACATTGTCGTACACCTCTGTTTTACGGGTCACCAGCACTTCATTTTCATCAGATGTAAAGAAAAACATGCCGCTTTTCTCATCATAAAAATGTTGTTGTACATATATTGCCAATTCGTTTGCTTTTAGGAGCCATTCACCATTCAGTGTTACAGAATACAGAGCTATGTAAGCTTCTATCATACAAGCATAATCATCCAGCAGGCCGTTAATTTTGGCTTCGCCGTTTTTGTATGTATGATAAAGACCTCCATCTGCTTTTTTAAACTTCTCATCGATCAGGTGGGCAGCCTGAAATACGGTTTCCAGGTATTTGGGATCTTCTATTGCCATATAGGCATCCACGTAAGCTTTGATCATCATGGCATTCCATGATGTGAGGCTTTTATCATCCAATCCCGGACGGACCCTTTTTTCACGGACGGCCAATAGTTTTTTCTGTAACGCACCCATTTTATGATGCAGTTCGCTGGCATTTAATCCATGTTTTTCAGCCAGCTTTTCGGGTTGTTCAGTACGCATTAAAATATGGTTTCCATGTTCCCAAAACGCATCCTTATTGATTCGGTAATATTCAAAAAAGATGGTCTTGTTGTCACCTAATTCGGCTTCCAGCTCTTCTTTGGTCCATACATAATATTTACCTTCTTCACCCTCTGAATCAGCATCCAATGCGGAATAAAACACCCCCTCCGGAGAAGTCATTTCACGTTCAATAAACGATAAGGTTTCCTCAACTACCTGCCTGTACAAAGGATTTTTAAAATACTGATAGGCATAACTATACAGGCTTACAAGCTGCGCATTGTCGTACAACATTTTCTCAAAATGGGGTACTTTCCATTTTTTATCTGTGGCATATCGGGCAAAACCGCCCCCGATCTGATCGTATATACCACCATGGGCCATTTTCTTCAGGGTGAGTTCTACATGTTCTAAAAGATGCTCGTCACCATGTTGCGAGGCATACCGAAGTATAAATTGGTAATTATTGGGAATCGGAAATTTCGGGGCCCTGTTGGGCCCGCCATGGGTATGATCCATTTGGGCTTCCCAGCGATTCACCATTTTTTGAAGGGATTGTTCAGCTATTTTATTAGCAGTTGAATCAACTTTTACAATCAATTCGCTTTGCCGGATACCGGCCTCAAGTTGTGTCGCATAATCCAATACTTTCTGGTAATCAGAAGTATATAAACCGGAAACTTGCAGCAATACGCTAATCCATTGATCTTTTGAGAAGTAAGTACCACCAAAAAAAGGCCTGCCATCCGGCAATGCAAAACAATTCAAAGGCCAGCCGCCCCTTCCGCTTATTATTTGAATGGCACTCATATATATTTGGTCCACATCGGGATGTTCTTCCCGGTCCACTTTGATGCAAACAAAATTTTCATTCATGATATTGGCGACTTCATCATTTTCAAATGACTCATGTTCCATCACATGGCACCAATGGCAGGACGAATACCCAATACTTACGATGATGGGTTTGTTTTCTTTTTTTGCCTTGTTCATCGCTTCTGCCCCCCATGGATACCAGTTTACAGGGTTGTGTGCGTGTTGCAGTAAATAAGGACTACTTTGGTTAATGAGCTGATTGGTATATGAAACCTTCATAGGATCTTCTCGTTGTTAGCCATTCATACATTGTGTAAACAAAATGATGAACAGTAAATAATAGAATATTTTCAAAATTATTTAGAATGATTTTTGATAAAACAAAAATAGCTTAATATTTCAACAGGTTTATTTGAACAGGATGCGAAAACAGGAATCGTTCCATTAAAAAACAGGCCCGCTTGATATCAAACAGGCCTTTTGTTAAATCTTACTAAGTACTTAGCATTTAAATCGTTTACGGCAAATTAACCGTGTATGTTTTACCGTTGTAAATGACAAAAATCTCATTATCGCAATCACCCGTACCGTATTCAATAATGGCTTCGTCCCAACCGCTGGCATTTACACTAAGTTCTCCTGCGCATATCCACTTGCAATTCAATGCAACACGTAAGGGGTCGATGGTGTTCATCTGCCAGGTGTTTGTCAGTTTTGTATTACCGCCTTGCGATACGTTATCACTGCTCTCGCCAGATGCCGTTCCTGATATTAGATATACATCGTCTATAATTTCAATACTTTCACGGCCCTCTATCCATTCATGAATCCTATCGGAGGTCCAGTTTATAGTACGGCCATTATTGGCTTTGTGTACTTCACCATTCACCACCACATCATATTGCATGTGTTGCTGTTCGTTTATACCTGTGTTGGTTATCACCATGGTTCCTATTACCTGATCATTATCTACAAAATAATTCTCAAGTGTATGCGTAATAACCGTTCCTGGTTCGCGGTACATTCCGGTGAAAGTTGTCAGGATTTTACCTCTGCGGTAACGGCCATCATTACACAGACAGTTTTCTTCCCCGAAATCGATGGAAAGTAAATAGGGGTTGGCACTCAAATCCAAAATAACTTCGGTACATTCACTTAAATAATAGCTTGTGGCTAATTCGAGGCTTGAGCGATTGGAGTTGATTTCATTAGCTTCATCGGCCATACCCGACACATTGTTGAATACATTTTCTACATAAGCATGATCCTGCGAAAAGGAGGTGTCGTAGGTTTTTTTCTCTTTGAGGCACGAACTTATGATAAGTCCGGAAATAAGAAATACAATAGCAATAAATACACTTTTCTTTTTCATGATTTTTTGTTTTTGGTGAATAAATAATCAGGGTAAAGAAAAGTCTGTTCCGATTTTTTGGTGTTGGTTTCTATAAAAACAAGAAAGGAATTGATTTATTGTGAGGAAGTTCGCATACGAAATCAGCGGGTTTTGCGTTAAGCGAAACGCATCCAATTAAAAATCAACAGATTGAATGAAAAACAAACATGTTTACCACTCCCAGCCAAAGCCCGAATGCATTACATAATCGGTTTCCGGAGAGCCCGGAACGGGCCGGTTGTCGTAGTTTATGGTAACACCGAGTGAGATATAAAAATCCAGGGGCAAATCATATTTGGCATCGAATTTAAAATCGGAACGCCACCTGCCTGATTCGGTAAAACTTGGATAAGCCGTAAAAGCCGTTAATAGGCTGAGGTCACCAATATTGAACAAATTCAATTCGGTGCCAATAAACCCCTCCCAGCTTTTACGATCAAGCGAATCAATAAAATAATCCTCATTGTTGTAGTTGGCACCGGCAGAAAAACCCCAGTAGGATTGGTTTGTATGTATAATGTATTTTCCCATACCCAGTTTACCTGTAGTTCTCAGGTTTAGCTGCTGATCAGTATTGGAAAGAAACTCCACAGAAGCTAAAGGATACCAATCGTGAGACAGAAAATATTTAAAAGTACTTGCGCCATCTGTCCTGCGGATATCCGATACATCGTCCTGGGTAGAAAACAGCATATTATAGGATCCGTCTAACTGCCAGCGTTTGGCCATATAACCAACATTGCTTCGCATGGAAACCTGCCTGAAATTATTGTCTTTGGTGAGGTCGAAGCCCAAATTGATAGACGCATACAGCTGGCTCCAGAATCCTTTATCCAATTCATTTAAAATGACAATTTCATCTTGATCTACTTCTATAGTTTGTCCATCATCCGTTAATATGGAAATTTTGCCAGGCTCCATTGATTTGATATGGCCATTGTAACGGCTGCCATCAGTTAAAGTGATCAGGAAATAGGTGTTTGTATAGATTTCTTTAATTCCATCCCATTCAATTGTAAAATCGTCATCGCTGTAATCGGTTTCAATTTTCAATATATTGCGATCCATACTTTTTACTTCGCCCACTATATAATTACCATTGTTAAAAATTAAAGAGTCAGATTGTGAATAGGCAGTTGCTATTCCTAGAACTGAAACAATACAAAATGCCAGTAGTAATTTTTTCATATCTGTATTTGCTGATGTTTTCGGGCGCAAAAATATAAAAACGGGCAAACCCTATTATATTATGTAAAGTATTTCATACGGAACGAAACCCTTGTCAATTTGAAAGGACAAATATTCGGGTATTATGACTTTGTAAGTTCGCCAAATACCAGAACAGTCGGGAAAACGAGATAGGGATTTTTAAAAAGGTTAAATATTAATTCCCGGCATACTTTAAAAGCACTTCTTTTTTCTTTTCTTCGTCTAATGAAGTAATATATGATTTCCAACCCGGACAGAATCCAATATGCCATTTCCAAATCCTCCCTAACAGCGATTTGGGTTTGGCGTCATACTTTGCCCGCAGTTTACAGTTTTCACAATTTGAATTTTCCATGGCCATGTGGTTTTAAAATTCTTATACAAGCTATAAAATTAAAAATATTTCATTTTTAAATCCCAAAATACGCCTCATTTAATCCTTAAGCCTGCTCTCTGCATGCAAATTGTCAAAAAATTGAATTCATCCGATTGTAGTAATATTGCACAAAGCTTTTAAGGGTGTCATTTTTTGTTAAAATAGTAAACGTATTTCTGCTGGCTACGGTCAAGTTCTTTTATACGCCCATATATGCATTCATTATTGGGTTCGGTTTTATTGAAACGCTCATCACACTTCTGGCAGGCGGAATATTCGGTTTTTTTGTGTTTTATTACCTCAGCAATATTCTCATCCTTTCAATAAGGATTTTAAAACCCACAGTGATTAAATATATGCCCGTCAGCATTTTAAATAGGATACGATCGTGGCAACAGAAAAGAGTTGATAAACGAAAGAACCGGAAAAAATTCAGCCGTCGGAATAAGATGATTATTAAGGCCCGAAATCAATATGGTATGTGGGGCATTTGTTTGCTCACCCCTGTATTGTTGTCCATACCAATTGGCGCTTTCTTACTTCGAAAGTATTACCATCACCGGAAAGAATCTATCCCTGTAATGGTTCTGACCATTATTGTGGAGGGCATCCTCATTACCATTTTATCTTGGTATGTGTACCATGTTAAAAATGGGTTAAACTTGTAAGGTTTGGCTGTTGTATCCGACCAATATTTAATTTAGCACACGTAACTATGAATAAGCTGGTATACATATTGTTGTTTTTTATAGCTATTCCATCTACGCAAGCGCAGGAAATTGTCGATAACCAAAAGCTATGGTCGATACTTACAGGACACTGTCTGCCCGATTATACCACCTATACAACTTCTTTTTTCAAATTTGAAGAAGACACGATTATCGATGGTAAAACCTACAAAATGGTTTTTATATCCGAAGATGAATTTCAGGAGGAGTGGTTCTTTTTCGGGTCTTTTATTAGGGAAGATAATAAAAAAGTATATCTACGAGAATACTTTGGTGAAGAAGGTCTTATCTATGATTTCAACCTGCAGTTAGGTGATACAGTTGTGGTGAATAATCCGAGGGCGGTATCTGAAGTAGCGCTGGTATTAACCGAGATTGATTCCGTCGAAACTTCTGACGGTTATCGTGAGCGCTGGAAACTGACCAACGAAGAATTTCTGATACCCGAATACTGGATTGAAGGTATCGGAAGCACGGGAGGCATCTTAAACAGTTCCACGGAAGTGTTTGGCGGACTTTGCGGAACCTATATTTTATTGTGTGAAGAAGAAAATGGCAATACCATTTACCTGAACCCCGAATACGAACAGTGTTATTATTTGCTGCTGAATAATGCTGAAGAACAGGAAGCGTTGCAAATTTCGTATAAACTCATTTATAAGCCATCTATTCGCGCCATGGAATTAATTTTTAATGAGCATGGAAAACGGCATATACTTGTTTCCGATATACAAGGCCGGACGATTGCCCGCTTTGAGTCGGAGGAAAACAATGTTCAATTGCCATTGAATAGTTATACAAATGGTTTGTATATGGTAAGTATACTGCAGGATGACGGCCGTTTTACATCGAAGAAAATGATGGTGTATTAGTAGCCGGTTGACCATTCCTTTTTGTAAATTATATCGTTACATTTGCCGCTATTAGTCAAAGATTAAGGATATATATGAAATGGTTGCATTACAGCTTGGTGGCGCTGGTTTTTCTCGTATTTTCATGTGATAAAAAGGATGACAATTCCGAAGTAGAGCCCACACCTGAACCGGAAGTAGAATTTGAGATTCCTAAAACCGATGATGTGATCATGTATGAAGTGAACCTTAGGGCTTTCAGCTCAGCAGGCGATCTCCAGGGTGTGATCCGGGGATTAGATTGTATCAAATCGCTTGGTGTAAATGTCATCTGGTTGATGCCGATTCATCCGATAGGTGACATCAATTCAGTAAACTCGCCGTATTCGGTCAAAAATTACAAAGAAGTAAATCCCGAATTTGGCACTTTAACCGATCTGAAAGCCCTGGTGGAAACGGCGCACGACAAGCACATCGCCGTTATTCTCGATTGGGTAGCCAACCATACAGCCTGGGACAATCCATGGATCACAAATAAGGATTGGTATACACAGGATGCAAATGGTAGTATTATTCCACCTGAAGGTACCAACTGGACAGACGTGGCCGATCTGAATTACGATAGTCAGGATATGCGTCAAGAAATGATTGAATCCATGAAGTTTTGGGTAGAAAACGCGAATATTGATGGTTTCCGATGTGATGCCGCGGATATGATCCCGTTTGGTTTTTGGCAGGAAGCTATTCTCGAGTTAAATAATATAACCGATAAAGACCTGATTTACCTGGCTGAAGGCGCCAGAACAGATCATTTTACGGCAGGCTTCGACCTGAATTTTTCATGGAACTATTATAACAAGCTGAAAGATGTTTTTCATGGGGTTTCCACCCCCAACATTCTGTTTGCTATACACCAGCAAAGTTACAACAATATGCCCGCGGGCAAGCATAAACTACGCTTCACAACCAACCATGATGAATCAGCTTGGGACGCCACACCTATGGTTATCTTTGATGGGAAAGAGGGCGCCTTGTCAGCTTCCGCTCTCACTATTTTCTTAGGAGGTGTGCCTTTAATTTACGATGGACAGGAAGTGGGTGTCACCGAAAACATACCCTTTTTTAACAATTCACCCATCAACTGGGCATTAAACCCGGATATGCTGGATGCGTATAAAAAGATGCTCAACTACTATACTTCAGCCGAAGTGGTTAAAAAAGGAGAATTGGTCACATACAACCATCCATCTGTGGCTGTTTTCACGCGCACATCAGAAACGGATAAAGTGCTGGTGATCGCCAACACACGCAATGAAAACACCACTCTTACAATGCCTGATGAATTGGCCAACACCAATTGGATTGATGTGCTTTCGGGGGTGGCACTTACCATAAACGATCACGTTGATCTTTCGCCTTATGAGTTTCTGATCCTGAAAGGCAATTAAGTCTTCTTAACAATTCGACCATTTTATCACATTTTATAATCCGTATTTTTGTGGTGATTAATTCCACACCATGAACATCGACCCAATTACGCCACATAGCTTTTTCGAAGACCAGCTTACGCAATATAAAAAACAACTTTCCGACATTAATCATAAAATCAAACGTATTTCTATATGGAGAATCCTGTCATTCCTCCTTACGATCGTTGGTATTTATATGTTAGCAGGTGTGCACGTTTTTGCTCTGATAGCTTTTGCTGTTATTGGTTTTGCTGTCTTCATCGCGTTGGTCATCCGGCATTCAAAACTCCATAAACAAAAACAATGGAACGAAACCCTGGCACAGATCAACGAAACGGAGTTGGATTTACTGGCTGGAAAAACAGATGCGATTCCAACCGGGCAGGAATTTATTGAACAGGACCATCCCTTCACCTCCGACCTGGATATTTTTGGTATGCGTTCGCTGTTTCAGCTTGTCGACCGCAGTGCTACTTTTAAAGGACGGGAAAAACTGGCGTGCAGGTTTAAAAAACTTTTAAAAAATGTAAGACAGTTAAATCGAAGGCAAAAAGCCATTGAAGAGTTAAAAAACAAACCTCTTTGGCGGCAACAATTTCAGGCGAATGGACAACTGGCTCACGATGAAAAAGATACGATTGAAGGTTTTTTAAGTTGGGCTGTTGATAGCGCTGTTTTATTCAATACGCCTTTCAACAAACTGATGTTGATCCTTAATCCATTACTTGCTTTGGGTATTATATTATTGATCAGCTTGGGCTACGTGGGTTTTGGCGCATTCGTCATGTTTTTATTCGTGCCCTTTATCATTATTGGTAGAAAATTTAATAAGATCAATATACTGCACAATCAACTGGGAAAGAAAACGGAAATACTTGGAAAATACAGCGATATGTTCGGGATGGTGGAAAATGAAACTTTCGAATCAGCACTGCTGAATAAGCAAAAATCCTTAATAGCTGATCATCACAGATCAACGCAGAATACTATTAAAAAGTTATCCGGAATACTGGCCGCTTTCGATTACCGGTTGAACCTGATCGTAGGCATACTCCTGAATATTTTCTTTTTGTGGGATATATTACAAAGTATCAGGCTCGAAAAATGGAAAGCTTCTTATGGAAAAGAAATGGCGTCTGTTTTTGAAGCATTGTTCGTATTCGATGAGCTGAATTCATTGGCCGGATTTGCCTTCAGTCATCCCGAATCAGTTTTTCCGAGCTTTGCCGATGACGATTTTATACTAGAGGCGGAAGATGCCAGACACCCTTTTATCAGCAAAAAAAATAGTATTGGAAACGAAATATTTATAATTGGGTGGGGTAAATTTCAAATTATTACTGGAGCCAATATGGCCGGAAAGAGTACTTATTTAAGAACTGTCGGCATCAATATGGTGTTGGCCATGACGGGCGCTCCGGTGCTGGCAAAAAGCTTTAAACTCAAGCCGGTTGATATTTTTACAGGTATTAAAACAACTGACTCGCTACAGGATGGCGAATCTTACTTTTTTGCCGAATTAAAACGCCTGAAAGAAATGATCGACGCGCTCGAAAACGGCGCACAACTTTTTATTATCCTGGATGAGATTTTAAGGGGCACCAATTCCGCCGATAAGCATAAGGGTTCAGAAGGCTTAATAAAACAACTGATCAAACTGAATGCTTCGGGCATGATCGCTACCCACGACCTGGCATTGGGACAACTGGAAAATACCTTTCCTGATAAGGTGGTGAATAAAAGGTTTGAAGTAGAAATTAAAGACAACGAATTGGTTTTCGACTATAAGCTGAAAAAAGGCATTTCGCAAAACCTGAACGCCACCTTCCTGATGAAGAAAATGGGGATTACTATTTAAGGGATTTTAATAGGATACGTTTAAATTAGCTATTTTTAACTTCAAATTTTAACATTCAACATCATGAAATCAAAACGACTAAGCAACTGGTGGCTTTTAACGCTTAATGGCATCATCGCTATCGTGTATGGAATCATTGCCATTTTTGTCCCGGACAAAACTCTTGTAACCATGGTGATGTATTTTGGAATTGTTATTTTAATCATCGGCTTTGCCATGTTATGGGGTGCGATCAACAGCATTCGAGATAATTTGCCTTTCTGGACTGATTTGATCACTTCCCTCTTTACCATTACAGTGGGTGCCCTGCTTACATTTTATACTTCAAGATCATTAACTATCTTCGTAATGATCATTGGTAGCTGGGCGGTTTTAATTGGCATTGTTCAGTTATATATGGCCACCAAATCGGAACTGTTGGCCGGCGAAAAAAATACCTTGCTGGTGAATGGCATTATCACCCTTATATTTGGTGTTATTTTATTTTTTAACCCCTTTGCAACAGCGGCTTTTCTAGTAGTTATCAGCGGTATCCTGGCTTTTATCTTTGGCATCATCCTCATTGCCATATCTATCCGCTTAAAAAATGTGGAAAGATTTCTGGAAAAACAACATCAGAAGGAGGGAGAGTTTTAAAACTTGATGTCTTTAATACGTAATTGTAAGGTCGTATTGCCCAACCAGGTATTTTCATCAATATGGTAGCAGATACTGAATGGCTTACCGGCTTTCATTTTTTCATAATGATGACCCTGGTTAAAAGCGATGGCCGGAACCGGGTTGCCCGTCCTGTCAGGATGTACTACTGAAAACTTCAGATGGTTCTGTCCGTTTCTACCAACCAGCTTGGCATAACCCGTATCGATCACATTGTTGGTGATAAAAACCGGCGACATATTGCCAGGCCCGAATGGTGCGAATTGCTTGACGATTCGGTAAAACTTAAAATTAATATCGCTGATAAATAATTCCTGGTCAATTTCTATTTCAGGCACCAGCATTTCTTCCGTGATGTGTTCGGAAGCATATTTTTCAAATTTCGCGATGAATTTATTTAATTTCTCGGGCTTTAATGCCAGTCCGGCAGCGTAAGTGTGTCCACCAAAATGTTCTAAAATGTCACTGCAATGGTCGATGGCATCATAAATATCAAAATTTTTAATCGACCTTGCTGATCCGGTAATAAGCCCGTCAGCCTTGGTAAATACAATGGTGGGGCGATAAAATGTTTCAACCAGACGTGAAGCCACGATACCAATCACGCCTTTGTGCCATGATTCTTTAAAAACAACGGTCGTTTTTTTATTATTTGCCGCTATATTGCCATCGATCATCTCATTGGCTTCCTGCGTTATATTACTGTCGAGGTCGCGGCGTGTAAGGTTCAGTTCATCAATCTGTTTCCCAAGTTTTTCGGCATAATCAAAATTGTTGCTGATCAATAATCTGACGGAATCGGTGGCGCTTTCAATACGTCCGGCAGCATTAATTCTTGGACCCAATAAAAACACTAGATCATTCACGTTGATCTCTCTTTCAAATAAAAGTTTTGATTTGGGATCTTCATTTTCTTTGATGCCTGCTGATTTAAAAAGCGCATAAATACCAATACTGGGTTTCCGGTTGATTTTTTTCAAACCAAAATAAGCCAACACCCTGTTTTCGCCGGTTAATGACACAATATCAGCGGCTATGCTAACGGCTACAAGGTCAAGGTAGGCATATGCTTTTTCCTTTTTCAAACCCATTTTTATGCCCAACGCCTGTATGAGCTTAAAACCTACCCCGCATCCCGAAAGTTCCTTAAAAGGATAGGAACAGTCGTCTTGTTTGGCATCTAAAACGGCTACAGCATCAGGTACTTTATCGCCTGGACGGTGGTGATCGCCGATGATAATATCCAGACCATTTTTTTTGGCATATTCTACCTTTTCAACGGCTTTTATGCCGCAATCGAGGGTGATCATCAAAGTAACGCCGGTGCTTATGGCATGGTCAATGCCCTTGTATGAAATACCGTAGCCTTCTTCGTAACGGTCGGGGATGTAAAATTCAAGTTTGCGATGAAACTGTTTTAAAAAAGAATAGACCAGCGAAACGGCTGTGGTGCCATCCACATCATAATCGCCGTACACCACAATTTTTTCGCCCAGGCTAACGGCTTTTAAAATTCTGTCGACGGCCTTGTCCATGTCTTTCATTAAAAAAGGATCATGGAGGTGGTCCAAATGTGGTCGGAAAAACTTTTTGGCCTCGTCGAATGTTTCAACGCCACGCTGGTTCAGCAGACTGGCAAGTGATTTGTTTATATTTAGTTCCGAGGTCAAGCGCTCAACAACCTCATTATCAGCGTTATTATTTAGCACCCAGCGCTTCTCCATTTCTAAGATCTTTTGCATGTAAAGATAGCCATTATTAGATGAATTCTAAGTAAGAGAGAATGTAATTTTGAATAATTTAAGTAAGTGATTGAAAGATAAACCACTACCTGAATAATAAGAAATAAAGCTAGAAATTCGACCTGATGGCATCCACCGGGTTTAAACGCGATGCCGACCATGCGGGAATAAAACCGGATAATAGTCCGATAAGGATTGAAACGCCCACGCCTAACAGGATGTTTCCGAATGTCAGGATCAAATCAAAATCGAACATGGAGCTTACAACGAAGGTAAGGATGTAAACGATGAGAAGACCCACGATACCGCCCATTAGCGATAAAAAGACAGCCTCAAAAAGGAACTGCAGTAGGATAAAATAGTTTTTGGCGCCCAATGATTTTTGAATGCCTATCTGCGTGGTTCGCTCTTTTACCGAAACGAACATGATGTTGGCAATGCCAAAACCGCCCACCAGCAACGAAAAACCACCTATAATCCAGCCAACCATGGCAATAATGGCAAAAAGTTCATCAAAACCTTTCGAGATGATATCTGTTTCATTAATGGCAAAATCATCATCGGCTTTGGGGGGTAGTTTCCTGATAGATCGCATGATGCCGGTCAGTTCATCTTTCATTTGTTCATTTGAAATATTGGCTTTTCCTTTCGCAATAATGGTGGTGCCCACGCTATTTACATCCACCACACTGCGTGCGAAGTTCGCCGGGATCAATATCCAATTATCATTGGAATTTCCAAATACATCTTCCCCTTCTTTTTTTATCACCCCGATGACATATAGTTTTCTTCCAAAAATTTTAATTTTTTCGCCTACTGCATTTTGACCCATGAAAAGGTTTTCGGCAATTTCAGCACCGATAATGGCAATGTTTTTCCCGGTATGCGATTCAATTTCGGTAAAATAACGGCCTGCCTGCAAGTCGAAAGGCATTACCTCGTTATAATCGTGCGAAACGGCAATAATGGGTACGTTGTCCATTGTGGCTACACCCTTTTCCCTGATATTTGAAACGGTCCTGCTCACATCAAACATAAAAGCCAGTGCCTCAACGGTATTGCTGCGACGCCCAAGCTCGGTCATTTCACTCATTTTGGGCTCCGGCCTCTGGTAGTATTTCCACCAGGGATAATCGCCTCCACCCATCATCCAGGGCCATTTCTGTATAAACAATACATTATTTCCTAGTGAATTAATTTCACTTTTAATTTCATTTTCAAGGCTGTCGAACACTGTAAAAACCGCGATAATGGAGAAAATACCAATGGTGATACCCAATAAAGAAAGAAATGTACGAACCTTGTTAATGACAAGCGCATTTATGGCGAACAGAAAGCTTTCAACGATGAGTTTAATGATAATCATGTTGGCGGTTTTTACAAATTACTGTTTGAGTTTATACTAAATGAACAAGACTGATAAATATGTAGTAAAATTATAATAAGTTTTAATTAAATCATGTTATTTTGCAGGATAGATTTTTTTAGCCATTATCAGCGCGTAATTTAACACACAAACCTTTGAAGAAAACA
>JAZBOW010000121.1:0-3341 GCA_036351335.1 Bacteroidales bacterium
AGCCTGTCGAACAACTCTGTATTGCTAAAAGCAATGATAGAAATGACAACCGTAATCCCAACGATGATTATATTCAGTCCCATTATTCGTCGATGGTTTGTTCGACAGCATTTTCTGTTTTGGTGTGGTCGATCTCGGAACCCAGCACACTGTGCGGGATAATATACACGGCCAGCATCACCACAGCAGCCACTATCGGCCAGACCCGGTTTGAAGGGTTTTTTCGTAATTTGAAATAAGCGAACAGCCAGAAAAGGAAGGTGGCCAGAGTTTTGTTATCCGTCAGGTCGTGCCCGAACGGCCAACCGGTCCAGAAGGCATCGAAGGCGTATTTTTGAACGATCGGACCGAGGATCAATCCACCCAGGAATAAGGTAACCAAAGTAACGCCCACGAAAAAACGGTTGTCATCACCTTTGAAAATAGCTTCCAGCGCCGCCCGCATTCCAAACAACATGGAAATGAACATAAAGAAAATGTGGGGTATTAAAATGGGGCGTGGCACCGCTCCCTTAAAACGGATGATGGCGGGTTCCTCGTTCAGTTGGTATTCCTTTCCATCTTTGAATAAGCTTACATGGTATTCGATTTTACCCGCTGCTGGCTGAAATGGCAATTCACTTAGCAGTTTTCCTCCTTCCCTGCGCATTTCCACTGTAGTCCATTCATCATAGCTTTTAAAGCGTTTAAATGTGAGCGTACCAGTAACTTTCTCATCCTGCACCTCGACCTCAACCGGGGCGTTTATTTCGGCATCATGCGACCTCAGTAGCTTATAATCAATAGTTTCGGAGCCAATTTCAACGCTTCCTTTGACCGGGTAAGTGGGTCCCGTGGCGCGTTGGTATATAACAATTGAAAGTGTCAGTACAATCGACAATATCCATAATAACGCGTTCTTTAATCTGCTTTTACTCATATGTTCTTATTTTCTTTCCTGGTGAATAATATCTTTATTGTCGCAACGGTCGTATTCCAGTTGCAGGGTTATATGATCTATATTAAATTTTTCTTTTAATACTCTTTGAATTTTGTCAACTACCTGCTGGCCATCGCTTACTTTCAAATCTTCGCACAGGTCAATATGGCCTTCAAAGTGTACCTCCTGATCAGTCAGGTTCCAGATATGAATGTGGTGCACCCCTTTAACTTCTTTAAAAGCAGCTACGGCGGTTACAATATCTTCCAGTTCAATATCAGATGGGGTTTGTTGCATCAATATCTTATAGGTATCATACAGCACCACATAGGTTTCTTTAATAATATACAAACTGATCAACACGGTAATGAGCGGATCCACCCAGTAGATCTCATAAAAATAGATGAGGGCACCACCAATAATGACCGCCACACTGGAAAGGGTATCGCCAATCAGGTGCAGGTAAGCTGCTTTGATATTGATATTGCCCTTTTTATGCGATTTTAACAACAGTACGCTCGCCAGGTTCGCCAGCAAACCGATCACAGCCACTGTCATCATCAAAACACTTTTAACGGGCTGCGGATTGTTAAAACGTTCCCAGGCTTCAAATATCAGGAAAACGGAGATGGCGATCAGGGTAACCGCGTTAAACATTGCCGCAAGTATCTGGATACGCTTATAACCAAAAGTAAATTTTTCGTTGGATGCCCTTTTACTGATCCGCTCAGTGATGTATGTAATGAGGATGGCTACCGTGTCGCTCAGGTTATGGAACGCATCGGAGATCAGTGCCAGGCTATTGGAAAAAATGCCACCGATAAACTCGGCAACGGTAATCGCCAGGTTCAGCAGCACCGTGATCAGCAGCCTTTTGCCCTCAACTGTATGTGAATGATTGTGATCGTGCCCCATAAATTATTCCGCTTTTATGCCTATTGCCTCATAAAATAACTGGTGGATGTTGGTCCGGATATCCAGTTCCATGAGTTTTGTATTGTTCATATCAGGATACACGCGGTTCGACAAAAATACATAAACCAGGCCTGTCTCAGGATCGGCCCAAGTGTAAGTACCTGTAAACCCTGAGTGTCCGTAACTTGCGGGTGAAGCCGAACGACAATTGGTACGGTGCTCTTCAAATTCCAACAAGGGTTTATCGAATCCGAGTCCGCGGCGGTTGTCATTATCAGGAAACTGATAGGATGTGAAAAAATCAACAGTTTCCTCAGCCATAAAATGCCGTCCGCCATAGACACCGCCATTCAGAAACATCTGCATCATCACGGCTACATCATGGGCATTTCCAAACAAACCTGCATGGCCTGAAATACCGCCCAGCATGGCTGCTCCCTGGTCGTGCACATCACCTTGTAATAGTTGGTGCCTGAATGACTGGTCGAATTCAGTTGGGATGATCCTGCTCAAACTGAAATATTTCCGGGGCTGGAACCTGAGATTCTTCAATCCCATCGGCTCATAAAAATGCTGGTACACATAATCATCAAACTCGATGTTGTTGGCCTGTTCTATCAAATCCCTGAACAGGTAGAAGCCCAGATCGCTGTATTTATATTCCTTTTCCTCCAGCGGTGATTGAATGATCTCATTATAAATGGCATAATGATAATTTTCCTGGATATACATATTGTTGGCGACACGAATGGGGAACGTTTCTGAAATGGATGAACGATAGACCGCCGTATCCCAAATGGTGTTCAGAATGGTGTTTTCGTAATAGGGTATCCAGCTTTGCAAGCCTGCCTGGTGCGTCATGATCTCCCTGAAACCGATTTCTGATTTGTTGCTGCCTTTCAGGTACAACAGATAATCAGATAGTTTTTTGTTCATATTAATCAGTCCCTTGTCCTGCATTTGAATGATGGCAGGTGTGGTTGCCAAAATTTTTGTCAGTGAAGCCAGGTCGTACAGATCGTCATCTTTTACCCGTTCTTTTTTATTATAAGTGTGGTAGCCGAATGATTTTTCGTAAAAGATATAGCCATCTTTGGCAGCCAGCACCTGGCAACCCGGGTAGGCTTTTATTTCGATGCCATTTAAAGCGATTGAATCAATCTTTGAAAGCATCGCCTGGTCGATTCCGAGTTCCTCGGGAGAAGCATAGGACAACCTTGTTTTTTTTATTGAAAAGCCCGTACCGTATTTAAATCCACCGGCACTCACGGGTAATTTTCCGGCCACCTTATGCACACCTATGATGGCCTCCGCAGATATTTGCTGCATATAAGCCTTATCCTGGTAGGATATCACAATGGCTTTGAAAATATCCGTATTCCCGAATGCATTCAGTGCATACGGACTGGCAAATACATTCAGGATCACTGGTTTTTTCCTGGCTACATGATTAATAAATTGTACATCACTATCAGTGATACCATAATTCTTTGAAGCAAGGATATTG
>JAZBOW010000122.1:0-6282 GCA_036351335.1 Bacteroidales bacterium
CTTCAGATGGTTTCAAACGGCTTAAACAAAGGAAAAACATACTCAAAAGAGTTAACTAAATTTAATGAAGCAAAACAAATTATTAAAAAACAATAAAAAAATGAAAAAAGGAATCGTAATCATTGGAATGATGCTCCTGTCAGTTGCCATGATGGCACAGGGAACCGTAATTAGCACGTATTTTGACCAATTGGAAGACAACGAAGACTATACAAAAGTATCCGTTAGTCAGAAAATGTTTTCCATGTTCACCGAACTTGAAGCCGGTAGTGATGCCGAAAAAGAATTTCTGCAAGCTGTATCCAAACTGAAAGGGTTGAAAGTTATTATGGCCGACAGCGTAGCTGATGCAGCAAAAATGTACAAAAAAGCCGTTGACGATGTAAATAAAGCTGGCTATGAAGAGTTAATGTCAGTAAAAGATGCAGAAGAGAACATGCAATTCTCCATTATCGAGAAAGATGGTATCATCCGGGAGTTAATGATGGTAGCCGGTGGCAACAAGCGCTTTGTGATGCTCAGCCTCTATGGTGATATCGACCTGAATAATATTTCTAAGATTGCACAGGAAATGCGGATTGAAGGAATGGAACATCTTGGCAGAATGGAAGAAAAACATGAGAAGCACAACGATACTTATTAGTCTGGTCATCTTGCTGGGGTTATCGTGGGAAATAAAAGCCCAGGAACAACCCCTCAAAGATTTTGCTGAGGATAGGAAAGACCGAAAGTTCTGTTTCTATCCCAGCACTTTGCGCATGGTCAACCTTGCCAACAATCCTGATTTTGATGACCTGGTTAACGGTATTGAAAAATTGTTGATCTACAACCTGGATTCGACAGCAAGAGCTGACAAATCATACAAAGAGATCATCACTACCTACCAGGAACTTGATTTTGAGGAATATGCCTCGGCCTACGGGGGTGGACTGAATTTTTACGTGTACGGAAAGGAAAATAAAAAGGAAACCGAATATATCGGTGTAGTGAAACAGGATGACCTGCTTACTACCTTTTACATGAGAGGTCAGATAGCCATGAACAAAATTCCGCGCCTGATACAATCGATGAGCGAAGGCGACTTTATTAATCCATTTGATTTTAACCTCGACGATTTTGGAAAGAATACTCAAGATCAATAAATTATCCAAACGATTTGGTAAAATCCAGGCCGTTGACCAACTGGAACTGGAAGTAACTGCCGGGCAAGTGTTCGGCATACTGGGGCCCAATGGAAGCGGTAAAACCACCACACTGGGAATGATCCTCGATGTGATCGCACCCACCAAAGGTAGTTTTCAATGGTTTGATCAGAACGATACCGTTGAAGCCCGGAAAAGCATCGGGGCGATATTGGAAACACCTTGTTTTTATCCCTATTTAACCGCTGTTCAAAACCTAAGAGTTTCGGCACATATAAAAAAATGCGGAACGGAAAATATTGAAACTGTACTGAAACAGGTTAGTCTTTTTGACCGGAAGGATGACAAATTCAAAACCTACAGCCTCGGGATGAAGCAACGTTTATCCATCGCGGCAGCCCTACTTTCAAACCCGCCGGTATTAATCCTTGATGAACCCACCAACGGGCTCGACCCTGAAGGCATTGCCGAAGTCAGGGAACTGATCAAAGAAATTGCTGCCTCCGGGAAAACCATCATCATGGCGAGCCATCTGTTGGATGAAGTACAAAAAGTATGCACCCACTTTTGTGTATTACGGAAAGGGAAAAAACTGCATGAAGGAAATGTAAGCGAAACCCTCGGCGAGATCAATAAAATTGAAATAGCCGCCAACGATACAGTGGAACTGGAGTCGATCGTTAAAAGCTTTCCGGGCACTTTAACTTATTCAAAAAACGGAAGTAGTTTGCTGATTACCATGAAGGAAGGCTCCGATGCCGCCGATCTGAATGATTATTGCTTCGAGAAAGGCATTACCTTAAAAAAATTATTTACCCACAGGAATTCGCTGGAACAGGAATTTCTGAAAATTCTGAGAGAACATGATTAGGGTTTTAAAACTGGAATGGCTGAAGATCAGAAACTACCGGGTTTTCTGGATATTGACAATCATGTACCTGCTGGCATTGGTTGTTATTGCCTCCGGGGGCATGTTCTTTTTGGAATGGTTAAAAAGTGAAGGTGCCGATTTCCAGGGTATCAACCCAACCATTATTCCCATATACGACTTTCCCGACATCTGGCAGAACACGACCTACCTGGCAACTTTCGTAAAAGTATTGCTGGCGTTTATCGTCATTATTTCAGTGAACAACGATGTAACGTACAATACCTTACGACAAAATATTATTGACGGCATCAGTAAAAAAGAATATATTTTCAGCAAATTGTCATTCATCATTACGATGGCTGCCATTAGTACGCTGTTCATTTTTATACTGGGGTTTATCAATGGCTCCATATATTCACACGTTTGGGGTCCAGCGTACATTTTTGATGAGATGGAATTCCTCGCGGTATTCTTTTATGAAGTGATCATTTATTGCACCCTGGCGTTCCTACTGTCGCTTATCATTAAAAAGGCAGGTTTTGTCATTGTTGCTTTATTTCTCTATACGCTGATGTTTGAGCCAATTCTAACGACTATTATGATCAATGCGCCGGTATTTTCCGATGGTTATGCACCTGAAACTGCACAGTTTTTTCCAATTAAAGCTTTAAATAATCTGATCTCAGTACCATTTGGCCGCTATGTATTTATGGAGATTGAAGACAATGTTTCCATCAAGGCACTTTCAATCGCAACCGGATGGTTCGTATTCTATTTATCCTCCATTTTTTACATTCTGAATAAAAGGGATTTGAATTAAGGCAAACCTGCTGAGCAGGCTTTAACATTTGACGGGGCAGCACATCTTACTTACCCCTGGCAACCCGCTCAACACCTGGCACTTTTTTCAATTTATAGATCAGTTGATTCAGGTGTTCATGATCTTTGATCATCACTGTAACCTGGCCCTCAAACTGTTTTCCTTTGGTTTTAAAATTGATCGACCGCATATTTACCCGCAAGTCATCAGTAATTACTTTTGAAATGGTGCCCACTACCCCAAGTTCATCTCTTCCATATATTTTAAGATTGATGATAGACAAGCCTGAAACTTTTGATGGCATCCATTTAACCTGCATAACGCGGTAACCAAACAGTTCATGCAAACGGGCTGAATTAGGACAGTTTAATCGATGAATGGTTATATTGCCAAGAGTTGTCACAAATCCAAACACATTGTCCCCCGGTATCGGGTTGCAGCATTTCGCAAGCCTGTAATTGACATTCTTTAAATTCTCACCAATAAAAAGTATATCGTCCTCCTTTTTCTCTTCGGCCGGGACTTTGGCTTCTTTTACTTTTTGCTGGATGATCGGTTTTGGCTTGTTATGTTCCGATTCTACAAATTCCTGCAGTACTTTTTTAATTTCCAGTAGATCGATTTTTTCTTCGGCAATTATATAATACAAGTCGATGCCTGTATCCAGTTTATAATGCCTCACCAGCATGTTGATCAGGTCCTCCGAACTTTTAATCTTCCAGTTTTTTAGCTTGCGGTTGAGAATTTCTTTACCAATTTCTGCTTCCTGGTATTTGTGTTCTTTTAGCTGTCTTTTTATATGAGCCTGAGCTTTACTGCTGACAACGAATGCCAGCCAATCGAGTTTGGGTTTTTGATTCTTTGTAGTCAGAATATCTACTTTCTCACCATTTTGCAATTCATACCTGATGGGTACAACTCGATCGTTGATTTTAGCACCGCTGCATTTCGAGCCCACATCAGTATGGATTTCATAGGCGAAATCCAGTACTGTCGACCCAATGGGTAGTTGTTTCAAGTCTCCTTTCGGTGTGAACACAAAAATATTCTCCTTCTTATTTTCATCGGATTTATACGCCAGTTCATGCTTAAGTTGATCAGGGTTTTCAAGAATATCACGAACTTGCGAAAGCCAGTTTTCGGTATTCTTTTTCTTCATCACTCCTTTATATTCCCAATGGGCTGCCTGGCCCCGTTCTGCCACATCATCCATCCGCTCGGTACGAATTTGCACCTCTACATATTTTTTATTGGGCCCCATGACCGTTGTGTGCAACGATTCATATCCACTGGCCTTGGGCGTGGAAATCCAGTCGCGCAAACGCTTTGGGTCTGGCTGGTATAAATTGGTAACAATAGAATACACTTTCCAGCAAACTTCCTTTTCTTTTTTGAGTTTAGACTTTAAAATGATTCGGACAGCAAAGAGATCATAAACCTCTTCAAAATCCACGTTTTGACGTTTCATTTTGGCCCAAATGGATGGCACTGATTTAGTCCGCCATTTGATATCAAACTCAATCCCCTGCTTTATAAGTTCCCTTTCAATCGGACTTACGAAATCATGAATATAAACTTCCCGCTTGGCCTTTGTTTCCTTTATCTTCCGCTCTATATTCTTAAACGTTACAGGCTGCTCATAGAGCATCACCCGTTCTTCAAGTTCTGATTTGATGATGTATAATCCCAGCCTGTGTGCAATGGGAATATACAGGTGCTTGATCTCATTTACAACGGGTTCATTTCTTTTGCCTAAAAATTTGATATTCCTGATATCATATAATCGATGTGCCAAATGAAGCAGCACCACCCGCATATCATCCACCAATGAAAGAAACATTGTTCTGAATGCATCAGAATGAAAGGAGATACGTTCGGTTTGAAGGTTGGTGAGTTGGTTAAAACCTTCAATAATTTCCGCTACCTGGTCACCAAAATCTGCCCTGATTTTATCCAGCGTATAGTCTGATTTCAGGTTGATATTGTGAAGGATACAGCAAATTGCCGATGTGGGTCCCAGGCCTATTTCTTTTACTGCAATGATGGCGACTTCGAGGTTATGATAAATAAAAGGTCTGCCATTAACCAGCTTCTCATCCTTGTATATTTCATTGACTATTTCAAATGCTTTCCAAATGTTTTCCTTGTCAGAATCGGTAATATTCCCATTGCCACTAAGCAGCAATTCCTCTACCTTTTTTCTTATTTCTGACTTGCTCATACCCATCAAATTTCTAACGCTCTTTTAACAAAGTTAGTGTTTATTCTTATAAATAAAAACAGCGTTTGCAAGAGGATCGCAAACGCTGTTAAATCAAAGATTTCTCAGTTTATTTTTCAGGCCCCTCTTCAATAGTTGGGTTTTCCGATATGGAGTCCCTCATCTTGGTGTCCGCCTTAATATTTTCGAACTTATAATAGTCCATAATTCCCAGGTTTCCTGACCTGAAGGATTCTGCTATCGCCCTTGGAATTTCAGCTTCCGCCTGTATCACATTCGCACGTGCTTCCTGTGCTTTAGCTTTCATTTCCTGTTCATTTGCCACAGCCATAGCTCTTCTTTCTTCAGCTTTGGCCTGCGCAATATTTTTATCGGCATTGGCCTGGTCCATTTGCAGTGCTGCACCAATATTTTTACCGATATCAATATCAGCAATATCGATAGAAAGGATTTCGAAAGCCGTTCCCGAATCTAGTCCTTTCTCGAGTACAACTTTGGAGATACTATCGGGATTTTCAAGCACTGATTTATGAGAATCGGCTGAACCGATGGATGAAACGATTCCTTCACCTACGCGAGCTAGCACAGTCTCTTCGCCAGCACCACCCACCAATTGCTCAATATTTGCCCTGACGGTAACCCGTGCGATGGCGATAAGCTGGATACCATCCTTGGCAACGGCTGCTACCTTTTTAGTATCTATCACTTTTGGGTTAACTGACATCTGAACAGCTTCCAACACATTACGTCCGGCCAGATCAATGGCAGTGGCAGTTTTGAAATCCAAATCTATATTCGCTTTATCAGCAGAAATAAGTGCATTAACCACAGCTTGCACATGGCCTCCTGCCAAATAGTGCGCTTCCAGGTCATCACGTTTTAGATTTAACCCAGCTTTTGTGGAAGCAATCAAGCTGGTGACAATCACTCCCGGAGGAACTTTCCGCCAGCGCATCAATATCAATTGAAGAAGGGAAATACGCACACCGGATACCAATGCCGTAAACCACAAGCCTACCGGGATAAAATAAAATAGCAACCATAATAAAAAGATGGCACCAATACCGGTGGCGATAATTACATAAATATTAGCCATAACTACTCTTTTAATTGTTTTATAAAAATCTTATTTCCTGAAATCCTGACGATTTCAATGTCTCTGTTTTCATCAATAAATTCGGAAAGCGCACTCACTTCAAAAAACTTATCAAAAAATACGGCTTTCCCC
>JAZBOW010000123.1:0-7453 GCA_036351335.1 Bacteroidales bacterium
GGTGTTTCTTCAGGAATTGCACCGAATTGAGCAAACGAAAAATGTTCACCTGCATTCAGTGAAGAACCTGCAATATACGCATTCGATTCGAGGTTTCTGACCGTGAAATTGGTGTTGTCGTTATAGGCAAACACAATAAAATCAGAACCAGCACCATACGCCTCCATCATCCAGGTGTTCAGTTTTGTTGATACACCGCGGCCTGATTCATCAACTGCGAAATAGCCATTTACATAGGCGTTAATGGCATCGCCCACCAGCACGGTAAAAGTTTTGTTACTTACTATACGGTAGATTCCGGCACTGGCGAAATAGTTAAAATACTCATCTGCATTTAAGCTTTGTGTCGTTAATAAAGTACCACCCTGGTCGTAAATATTGACATCGGTCTGGTTGAAATAGGCAAATACGGTGATATCACCAAAAGTGTAAATGGTTGTAGCAAATTCGTCGTCGCGTTCTTCGGCAATTTTAACAATGAATTTACCAGGTTCCGGTTGCGTTTCAACTGCTGGTAGTTGATTTTCGGCAGCACCGTAAAATGTTTTTTGGCTTAATGCCGGGGTAACAGCTATCAGCCAACTGATTAAGAAAAATAGTAGAGATTTTTTCATTGATGTAAATGTTTAATTAATAATGGGGTTTACAGTTAATTTGTTTGGTCGCATTAAAATTACAATAAAACACAAAACATAACAACCAATTAACAAAAAATATTCGTATTTTATTTATTTTCAGTCATTTGACATTTTCAATTGTTAATTTTAACAAATGGCTCAAAAATGCTTAAATTATATTATTTTTGCGATGAATTTTAGGTCTTCAAATGGAGGGTTTAATGATTGAAGAATCACCTTCGCTAAAGCTATGGTGATCAGAGACGGGGTGTGGTGCAGTTGGCTAGCATGCTTGCATGGGGTGCAAGTGGTCGCAGGTTCGAGTCCTGCCACTCCGACGAAAAAAGGCTTACAAATCTGTGTAAGCCTTTTTTTTGTCGATTCATTACTTTTAGAGTTGCGTTTTTTATCTATATAATTTAGTCGTAATAAAATATATTATTTTAGTCATTCTTTGTTTGGATTAGAGACAAAATAATTCTCTTCAATATTTTGATGAATATTATTTAACACCTTATTAATCATGAGATTGTTAAATTTAACTGGTTCTTCAAAAATAGCACAATGTGCACTATTCGTGAACTCGATCAACTCCTTTTTGGGTGCTTCAACAAAGTTAAAATACTCCTTTGTCAGTGTATGAGTTGTAATATAATCATATGTACCGGAAATAAAATAAACAGGTACTTCCAATTTAGGTGCGTCCTTGAAAAAATTCACCTCAAACAATTCTGCTGTCCAAAGCAATTTACGCGATCGACTTTGGCCTTTCATGTATTTCAGTTTTTCCAGTAAAGTATATTCAGGCGCGGTTATTACAATATATGCCAAGCTTTTTAAATTGTTTCGATCATATACTATTCGTCCATTCTTTGCAATCCAGTCGCGCATATAAATTGCTTTTTCAAGATCGGTGCCACCACTGTACTTACCATTTATTTGCATTCCCGACAGAGCCCTGATATCCTTTCTGTTTCCATTTTCATTAGCTAGTTCTACACACAATTGATAGGAGGACTCAATGTTTCGTTTCATGTCAACAACCTGCCCGATTCCAATATATGCATGAAAATCTTCAGGGTGCTCTTTTATGGCTTGTAGCCCCAGTACTGTTCCTAATGAGTGTCCGGCAAGAAATATTTTTGGTTGATTAAACCTGTTTTTTAAATATTGAGTAATTTCATGTGTATCTTCAAGCAATTGATCCATACGAATGCTTTCAGGCGGAATGGAACGCTTATTCGATTTACCAGCACCTCGTTGATCCCACATGACCACAGTAAAATATTTTTCCAATTCATAATTATAGCGCCTTAACAAGGGCATTTCAGCGGCACCTGGCCCACCGTGTAAGAATAAAAAAACTGGATTGTTAGCATCTGCTCCCCTGATGAGTAACCACTGATCAACTCCTCCAACAGTAACTTTAACCAACTCTTTCAATGGCTTTACATCAACTAATCTAACTGATTTACGCACCCGTGGTGTCGCAGCACATCCGTATAAAAGGAAAATTAATAGAATAAAATATAAATATTTGAGAACCTTCTTCATCTTCATGGTAATCTATTGTTAATATTATACTCGATGATGGAAACTGTTATTTTAAATTGGTTTCCTCAAGCAATTGCTGGAATAAACGAGTTAGTATTTTTGCCTTTAAGCCATATGTTTAAAAATATCTATTTTGTATCGGTAACAGTTTGATATATATCCTAAACAACATATTAAAAATCTTGAGGACTAACGATTATTTAATGAAAGATACTTTTTGCATCCAGGCATCAGTTTCTTGTATCAATTCCCAACTCTGTCCACCGTTTCCGGTTTTAATAATTTTTCCGTTGTTTGAACTGGCGCTTGACCCAACAATAATACATACATCTTCATTGTAATAATCCAATCCAAGCAACCACATATTTTGTGGTCCGGGAGCTGGCCCCTGAGCATCCCAGTATGCGCCGCTATTATCCGTGCGTAAAATTTCATCATAGTCGAAAGCACCCCACCAGGTGGTTGCATTCAGCATTTTCAGGCAATTGATATCAGCACCATTTGTGCCGCCAGTGCCGGGCACCGAATCATTTCTCCAGCTTTGCCCGCCATCGTCGCTTATAACAAAATGGGCTTCCTGCCCATACACAATGTGCGTATTTCCTGACGAAGCTGCACCTATCCAAAGGTGGCGGTTATAATTGTCGGCAGGAACAATTGAATCCCAGTTTTGTCCGCCATCATCTGTTCTGGCTATGAATCCATCGGTATTACCTCCTTCGTATCCGCCCACACAATAAATAACATTAGCATCTATGGCATGAATACCCTGGATGTATTTGTTGTGTAAAACATCTGCTTTAATCTCTAGCCAGGTTTTACCGCCATCGGTTGAATTATAAACCGTTCCATAGGAACCACTCACCCATAAATTATCCAAGCCTATCATAGAAATGGAAACCAGTTCCACCTCGGGAGGTTGTGAAGGCAATGTCATTTTATTCCATGTCTGACCTTTGTCAGTGGTTTTTAAAATGGTATTTCCACTACCAACAACCCAGGCTGTATTTTCATCAACTGCCCAAACATCATTCAGATTATTTCCTGCTAATGCTTGGTTACCTAGTCCTTGTCTCACCCAATTATCTCCACCATCCAATGAAAATAAAATAAGCCCATAGTTTGTGCTATCGGCTGCACCTACTGCCCATACTGCTTTTTCATATAAAGGTTCCGACTCGCTTTGATCTTTTTTACATCCAATCTGAATGATTAATGCGCAAAAAAGGATCGTGTTGAATAGCAAAGATAATGATTGTTTTGTTTTCATAATTGTTTAATTGTATAATTGCAGGTTAATAATCAGCTTGTTAATTATTTATTACGATCATTTATCCTGTCGGGTTTCAAAATGCATCATTCTGATCACCGGATTATCATTTTTCATAGAACCCTTAAAAAAACGCCCATCATTTGATGAGCGTTTCTAAATGAATCAATTTAATCTTTCTAATTTCCAAATTTGAAAACCAGTCCACCGTTAAAGTCGCCTTGTACTAAAGTGGCATAACTATTCAAGCTAAGTCCGCAACCAGAACCACCAGTACCGATGCCACAGTAACCACCTACGCCGCCAAACGACATAGGTAACATTAAACGTCCTCTAAGAATCACGCCTACGTGGTCGGAGAACATGAATTTCACGCCTCCTCCTGCAGTGATCGAAAACCGCCAGGTATCAGTATAAGCATCCAATGCAAATAAAGTTGCCCCTAGAGTAAACGACC
Organism: Bacteroidales bacterium; assembly: GCA_036351335.1. GTDB lineage: Bacteria > Bacteroidota > Bacteroidia > Bacteroidales > F082 > UBA4459. The sequence goes on from JAZBOW010000123.1 coordinate 3,899, forward strand.
CGAAAGGGATAATTTTAGGATTATTCACTGGTATTTTCTTAATAGTACCTATTTGAAAATAACTGGTATTTACACCGGTTTGCTCATCAGAAAATCCCGGATATCCTGCATAAGCAGTGAACTTTGCTTCACTCTGCATACCGGTATAACTGATTTCTATATCTACCACATCACGTATCGGAATAACCAATGACACGCCATAATCCACACCATCAGTAATTTTCAATTTGCCTTCATAAAAATTGATGCTCCCACCAAACATATATCCTGCAAAAGGCACGATCTCAATACCGCCCTGAGCGAACGAAAATGCTGGAATTAAGAGGCTTAATAAAAAAAAGTTTGATTTTTTTCATTGTTGTTTTTTGTTGTAAGTAATGCGCAAAGAAACGAAAATTTTCATCTTACAACCTGCTTCGATAATCAGGTAAATGCCATTTTACATTGCCCGATGGTGGCCCGGCGGTCTGTTTTACCTGATGTCGTTCTATTAAAAGCTTTCAAAAAGACAATTTCTTTTGGCATTTCATATTTTTCGAGCTTTTCTTCAAGTTTGAGCCATGTGTTAAATATCTGCTGTTCGATATAACTGCTTTTTTCAATGAACAACACCATCTTTTGTCCTAGGTTTGGATCACTCAGCCCACCAATAAAATAGTCAGCAGAAAATAGGCCAGAAATTTTTTGTTCAATTTTTTCAGGGAAAAATTTCAATCCACCACTGATAATGACGTTATCAGCCCTACCTGTGATGCTGAATCTTCCTACTTGGTCTATTTCTGCCAGATCGTTGGTTTTCAGGCCACGAATGCCGAGATGTGGCGCATGGACCACAATAGATCCATCTTCAAGACGCAAAGAAATGCCAGGTAATGCCGAATACAAATCACTTTTGTCGGATCCATTTATTTTTCTCACAGCAATATGTGTGATGGTTTCTGTCATACCATAGGTTTGCCACACTTTTGTGTCGAGATGCTGTATTTGCATTAAAAGCGGAACAGGAATGAAAGAACCACCAATGATCAGCTTTTTGATATTGGAGAAAGCTACAGAATTTTCTTTCACCAGATTGCCCACCTGCAAGGGCACCATGGCTGAAAATTGTATTTGAAGTGCCGGGATTTCCGGTTTTGAAGAAGGTTCAGTAACGTACAGATCAAGCCCACCCACCAGCGCCCTTACGACCATCATTTTTCCGGCAATAAAACGCATAGGCAAACAGAGTAGAGCCTTGTCTTTTTTTCTAAGATCAAAATATGAGATTGTAACCTCCGCGCTGACTTCCATATGCTTTTTGAGCAATCTGATTTCCTTTGGTTTACCCGTTGAACCAGATGTATTTGCTATGATATATTCAGTTGATGAAAACCATTCTTTTACGAACGTATAAAGTTCTTTCTCAAACTCACTTATATTATCTCCTGCCAGTTTTTCATCGGTAAACCGGATCAAGGTTTCCTTTGAAAAGCCTTTACCCGATAAATAATATTTAGAATCCTTTTTATCCATCGGTAAGATTCTTCAAATTCCATTCATGATGATGACCATAATGTAAGGAACCTTTTTTAATAGACAATGGGGATGCAATATTGTTTTCAAACAGCTGCCCGGTTCCTAGTCCCTGGTACATGTCAGTTTGCAGTGTGGCCGTCCATTGGGCAATGGCATTTAGGCCGACATTTGATTCAAGTGCGGATGTGACCCACCAACCAATGTTTCCTGAAACAGCTTTTTCAATCCATTTGTCGCTTTGTTTAAAGCCTCCCAACAAGCTTGGCTTTAAAATGATATACTGCGGACGAATGACCTCCAATATTTTTCCCATCATATTCTCATCTTGTATACCTATTAATTCTTCATCCAGGGCAATAGGAATAGGTGAAGTTAAACACAAATATGCCATTTCTTCCCATTGGCCTTGTTTAATGGGTTGCTCAATAGAATGTATCTGAAAATCAGATAACCTCTTCAATTTTTCCAGTGCTTCAGAGAATTTAAAAGCACCATTTGCATCCACCCTCAACTCAAGGTCAAAGCCGGAAAATTCTTTCCTGATCTTTTTTAAAAGAACAAGTTCATCTTCAAAATTGATGGCTCCAATCTTCAATTTGATACAATCGAAACCCACTGAGACTTTTTCTTTCACCTGCTCGTACATATTCTTCACATCACCCATCCAGATGAGTCCGTTTATTGGAATGCCTTTTGCCCCGGAAGTAAATTCGGAATGGAACACCAATCCAGGCTTTTCTGTGCGGAGGTCGGTCATCGCCATTTCGAGGCCAAACCGAATTGCTGGAAATTCTGCCAGCCCTTCGTCAAGCCAATAGGTATGGTTATTTATATCCTCTATAACTTCCTTTAATTTAACCTCAAAATCCGGCCTGTCGTCTATGCTTAACCTTCTGATAATGCTGCACTCTCCGATGCCTTTCTTATCTGGCATATTTTTATCATACACAATAATAAACCAGGAGACTTTATTATGCAATACGCCCCTTGATGTACCTCCCGGCACTTTGAATTTTAAAGAATATTTTTTGAAATATGCATTGAGCATTGTCATTATTTTATCGCATAAAAATAGCAAACTTCTGACAGAAACAATTTCGATATGAAGATCCTTTCTATAACCATAAACCAAAGCCAAATACGACTACAAAAAGTAAGGTGGCTATGGCTGTCTTTTTCAGATATGGATCCAGTTCTCGGTTGTCTTTCACTTTTAATACACCAATCAAGTTGCTGATAAACAAAGGCGATGTCAATAAAAAGAGGAATTCCCAAAACGAGATAAAAGTGAAGGATATATATATTATCGTTGCCACAAATCCAAAAATGATAAGCACAACCTGGTAAACCCCTGCTGACTTATAACCCATCCTTACCGCCATTGTTTTTTTTCCTGATTGTCGGTCGTTATCAATATCCCGCATGTTGTTAAGGTTTAAAACTGCTGTACTGAAAAACCCAAGCGTTGATGCTGGTAATAGAATCCACCATGAAAAATGCAATGTGTTCAGATAATACGTTCCTGTAACGGCAAGCAAACCAAAAAAGATGAAAACAAACAGGTCGCCAAAACCTGAATACCCGTAGGCTTTTTTGCCAATGGTATACATGATGGATGACAGTATGGCCAGCACACCAAGAAACAGGAATATAGCGGCTTTTTGCCAGTCATTACCAAAGCTTTCGATCAGTAGCCAGATGCCCGTTATTAGTGTTAAAATAACAAAAAATAGTATGGCCATTCTCATTCTTCCGGGACTTATTTCACCTCCCTGCACGGTCCTTACTGGCCCCAGCCTGTGATCGTTATCAGTGCCTTTCATGGCATCGCCATAATCGTTGGAGAGGTTTGATAATATTTGCAATAGTGTGGTGGTAACAATGGCAAGTAGGATTACTAGCCATTGGAAACTTCCTTGATGAATAGCCAGAAAACTACCCATCAGTATACTTGACAAAGCCAAGGGCAATGTCCTAAGTCGAAATGCTTTTAGCCAGGATTTTAAAGAGGGCATTGTGCGTACTTATGGAAACTTTGGA
>JAZBOW010000124.1:0-11074 GCA_036351335.1 Bacteroidales bacterium
AATGCTTCCGATCAAACCGTATTCCACCGTCCACCAATGCAAATTCCTGATCAGAGTCATCTCCGAAGGGGGACCTAATGTCAGGCCTAACTCGTCAATACGATATTCAGCTTTTTCAATATCTTTTTGTTTGGAATTGGGGTCCGTTTTCAAGATAGAAAGACGCCTGATGGCTTCATACATTTCGTAATCTTTTTTTGATGAAAAGGCCTTTGATCCAATTTCACCAAACATTCTGAGGTATTCGGCGTATTCAGGGTTTGAAATAATAGGCGCATGGCCTGCCGCTTCATGGATAATATCCGGAGCTGGCGTATATTCAATCTGGTTTATAGGTCTTATGTCAGCGGCGATCACTAACACATTATATTTTTGAAATTCCATAAATGCTGCTGGTGGAATAAATCCATCTACAGTTACTGAAGCCCATCCGATTTTTCCCAGAATATCATTCATCACTTCTGTACTTGGGATATGATCAACTGAAATACCTGTCTTTTTTAAACCTTCTATATAAGATGCGTGTGCGTGCTTCGACAGGAAATTCACATTTTGCCGCATCACATACCTCCAAACAGCATGATCCTGGGCCGTGTAGCATTGGTAATCCTGTTCAACGATAAATGCAGCGAGGTGTTTGGGTAGTTTTTCTAAAACAGGATTTGTAAACATACGGTTTGATTTTAGTACACATCAAAAATATAGATAATAATCGTTCCCGATTACATGGAAAGTATGGAGTTTTATGCCATTTTTGCAAATCGATGCTACAAAGAAAGTTACATATTGCATTGCCGGTGATGGGAGAGTCAGCAAACCTTGCTCAGTTTTTTGCTTGCATGGATCAGCAAACCTTTCGGAATTTCAAAATTTATATCTGTATCAATCAATATGAATCATGGTGGAACGATCCTGATAAACGTTATTATTGCCACGACAATGCAAAAAGTCTTGATTATCTTGAATCATCTGGTTTTGAGGGCGAGATCATTGACAAAAGCTCAAAAGGTTCAGGTTGGCCTGAAAAGAGAGGTGGCGTTGGCTGGGCCAGGAAAGTACTGATGGATTGCATTTCTAAAGAAAATAAAAATGACATCATCGTCAGTATGGATGCAGACACATTTTATCCTGAGAACTACCTCCTGTCGGTACATAATTATTTTAACCGGCATCCAAATCATGTGGGCTTGTCCATTCCCTATTTTCACCCCCTGGCCGGTGATGAAACGGATCGCCATATTCTGAGATACGAAATTTATATGCGCTACTATGCATTGAATATGCTGCGAATTCAAAATCCATACAGTTTCACGGCACTGGGTTCGGCCCTGGCATTACCTAACTGGGCTTATCACAAAATAGGGGGGATGACCCCTGTGAAAAGTGGTGAAGATTTTTACCTGCTTCAAAAATTGGTAAAGAACGGCACTGTCGGACAATGGATAGATGCAGTCGCTTACCCGGCTTCACGATATTCTGACAGGGTTTTATTCGGAACAGGTCCGGCACTGATAAAAGGTGCTAAAGGTGATTGGAACTCTTATCCTATTTACCGATCCGCTTCTTTCGATCTTGTAAAAGAAACATACGCACTGTTTCCTGTGTTATATGAAAAGGATGTATACACACCCATGACTGATATTCTGACAGAGCAGTTTAAAACAGATAATTTGTGGCGTCCATTAAGAAACAACTATAAAGACAGAAATAATTTTGTAAAAGCTTGCTTAAGCAAAGTTGATGGGTTACGTATCCTACAATTTCTCAGGAATCAAAGAAATATGAGCGAACCAATTCAAGATGAATACGTATTAAAAGAATTCATGCAAACATATTTTGCAAAAGAAATGGACAGTGGTTTGCAACAAGTTATAGAAAAACTAAGTTTTAACGCGTCGGCTATTGAGGAATTGGATATGCTTAGAAGGTTTCTTCATACAATGGAAATGAATATGCGTAAAACCATGGATAATACATAGTTAATTAATATTTTTGATAGGCACAGATGGAACATTTAATCACAATTTTAGGCGCGACAGCAACCGGAAAAACCAGGTTAGCAGTTGAATTGGCCAGTTTAATAGACGGAGAGATTATCAGCGCAGATTCCCGCCAGGTATATAAAGGAATGGATATCGGAACGGGAAAAGACATTGAAGAATACACATTTGATGGAAAAACGGTACCCTATCACTTGATTGACATTGTAGAGCCTGGTTATGAATTTAACGTGTTTGAATTTCACAGGGAATTTCATGTTGCCTATAAAGATGTCGTTTCCAGGGGAAAAATGCCCGTCATGTGCGGTGGTAGCGGCATGTATCTTGATGCCGTGATCAGTGGCTATAAATTTAATAAAGTGCCATTGAATGAATTCCTAAGAAAAAACCTTGAGGATTTAAGTGATGATGAACTGGTCAAAAAGTTGAAATCTTATGGCCCTTTGCATAATATAACCGATATTTCAGACAGGCATAGGCTTGTAAGAGCCATTGAAATTGCTGAGTTCGAAAAGAAAAACGAGGCCCTTCCTAACGAACTGCCTACGATTCATTCTTTAAATTTTGGGATTCGCTTCGAGCGGGAAACCATTCGAAGGCGGGTAACTGAGCGTCTTGAATACAGGCTTGAAAATGGCTTGATTGAAGAAGTGCGCGACCTTCTAGATGGCGGCTTAAAAGCTGAGCAATTAATGTTTTATGGTCTTGAATATAAATACGTAACCCTGCTTATAACCGGACAGATGGAATATGACGAAATGTTTACCTTGTTAAATACGGCCATCCACCAATACGCAAAAAAACAAATGACCTGGTATAGAAAAATGGAAAAGAAAGGTGTAAAAATTCATTGGATAGATGGCAACATCAATCTCGACAATAAAATTGCAGTTGTATTAGGTATTCTCAGACATTACCAGAGCTAAAAATTACTTCTAATCATTAGATTTGTCTTTAAGTAAAGGCACAAACCGAAACCCGCCAAAACGTTCTTCGCTTAATGAACCGTCTTCCTTTTTTGTCAGTCTCATCATGGTTTGCACATCACCATCACCAAGAGGTATCACAATAACACCACCAGGATTAAGCTGTTCTACAAGTTTTTCTGGTATTTCAGGAGCTGCTGCTGTGATCAGTATGCCATCGTAAGGTGCAAATGCCGGTACGCCTTTGTAACCATCACCGTAAAAAAGCTTAATCTGGCGATACCCTAATTTGGGTAAAAATGCTTTTGTTTTCTGATACAGTTTACGTTGGCGTTCTATCGAGTAAACTTTCGCGCCAAGCTCAGCCAACACACAAGCCTGGTAACCTGAGCCGGTGCCAATTTCCAAAATTTTCTGCCCTTTCTTAACTTCCAATAATTCTGTTTGAAAAGCAACCGTATATGGCTGTGAAATGGTTTGCCCCGAACCTATCGGAAAAGGTTTGTCTTCATAGGCAAATTCGAGGAAGGAAGAGTCCAGAAAAAGGTGCCTCGGTATGCGGTCAATAGCATCAATAATCCTTGTGTCTGTGATCCCTTTTGATTTAATTTCGGCTACCAGCCGTTTACGCATTCCTTTATGCCGATAATTGTCAACCATCTGTAAATTTTATGGGGCTAAAACCTTGTCGAATATCCATATTTTATGCGAAAATAGTAATAAAGCCAGCAAGAAAAAAATTACCTTTGCATGAAAATTTTAAACATGGTTAGAATAGGTTTATTAGGGGCAGGACATCTGGGGAAAATACATTTAAAATGCATTAAACTAGTAGAAGATTTTGAACTTATCGGTTTCTATGATCCAGATGCAGAAAAAGTAAAAGAAGTTGAAAAAGAATTTGGTTTAAAAAGCTTTGAAAGTGTATCGGCACTGATTGATGCAAGCGATGCCGTAGATATTGTAACACCAACAGTATCGCATTTTTCATGTGCTTCAGAGGCAATCAGGAAATCGAAGCATGTGTTCATTGAAAAACCAATTGTTACCACGCCTGAGCAGGCCTTGCAATTAATTGAACTTGCTTCGGAAGCTGATGTAAAAGTTCAGGTAGGCCATGTGGAAAGGTTTAACCCGGCATTTTCAGCTGCCAAAGACCATCTGAACAAACCCATGTTTATTGAAACACACAGGTTGGCACAGTTCAATCCAAGGGGAACGGATGTCCCTGTAGTGCTTGATCTCATGATACATGATATTGACATTATTCTGAGTGTGGTAAAATCGAAAATTAGAAAGATAAATGCCAGTGGTGTAAATGTAGTGAGCGATACACCGGATATTGCCAATGCCAGGCTTGAATTTGATAATGGTGCAGTGGCTAACTTAACAGCCAGCCGTATTTCATTAAAAAATATGCGTAAGTCGAGGTTTTTTCAAAGAGATGCCTATATCACGGTTGATTTTTTGGATAAGGTAACGGAAATTGTAAAAATGGAAGAAATTGACCAAATACCTGATGACCCGTTTGCAATGGTCTTGGATTTGGGGAAAGATAAAAAGAAGCGCAGGATCATTTTTGACAAGCCCGAAATTAACCCTGTCAATGCCATTGAAGAAGAATTACGGAGTTTCAGCAATTCCATTATTCATAATACTACACCGCCTGTTACTATTGATGATGGTTACCAGGCATTGCATGTGGCGCAGATGATTATGGACAGGATTGAAGCCTCATCTGATAACTTTTAACAAGATATGAACAATCTGGCAATAACGCGAATGATCTTTCGTTAACCAGATAATAAATGAAGGGTATTGCGTCTGAAAACAAATCTATATTGCGTTTTTAATCTATTCATATTTGCGTTGGCAGCCTTTATGCTCGCGGGTTGCTACAAATTCGATGGTGACCAAACCATTCCAGCCTACCTGAAAATCGATTCCGTTCTCTTAAGCACATATTATCCCGATCAAGGAGCGAATTCAAATGCCATCAAAGATGTGTGGGTATATGTAAACGATCAGCAAATTGGGGCTTTTGAGCTTCCTGCAGTATTTCCAGTATTAGCGGATGGCATGCAGAAGCTCGAAATAAGGCCCGGGATTAAAGTGAATGGGATTTCAAGCACAAGGGCACCATATCCTTTTTATAAACCTATTATATATTCCGATTTCCTATTTACGCCGGATAGCATAACAAATGTACTTTATCCTACAACAGAATACTACCCAAACATAAACTTTTTGTGGATGGAAGATTTTGAAGACGCTGGAATTAGCCTGACAGAATCGTCAAGTAGTGATACTAGTATTGTAAGAACGCAAATATCAAATAATCTTGATGTCGAATCGAGGTATTCGGGTTTCATCAGCCTGACAACTGAATCAAGGGTTTATGCTGCCAGTTCATCTAATAGTTACCCAATTCCGGTGCAGGGTTCGCCTACCTTGCTCGAAGTAGATTTTAAAACAGACAATTTTATCAATGTGGGTATTATTATACAGGAAAGTAGCACCTTTATTAAGATACCACTTGTGATTCTGAATCATTCGGATGTGTGGAATAAAATTTATATCAACCTGGGCCCGAATTTATCATTGCACCCGCAGGCTACTGATTTTAAGGTGTTTTTTGAGTCCGTTTTAGAAAATGATCTTAGCAACGCATCCATATATCTTGATAACATTAAGTTAATTAATCGACCCAACTGATTATGAATAGAAAACTACAGGTTTTTAAATACGTTTTTTTGGATTGGCTGGCCGCACTGATCGCCTGGGGCTTGTTTTATATTTTCAGGAAATATAGTGAAAACCCCGAAGTGCTCTATTATTTAGATACGGTTTTTGATGACCGTCAATTTTGGTTGGGTGTGTTTGTTGTGCCAGTTTACTGGCTGATTTTGTATACAATGATCGGATCATACCGCAGGGTATACAGAAAATCAAGGCTTAAAGAACTCTGGCAAACCATCGTGATTACACTCATAGGTGTCACCATCATTTTCTTTGTACTTATCCTGGACGATGTGATTTTAACTTATAAATCCTATTACCAGTCTTTTCTCGCATTATTTTTTTTACAATTCTTTTTAACCTTTAGTTTCAGGCTGTTTTTAACCACCATTACGGTGCATAAAATCCATAAAGGTAAAATAGGGTTCAATACCTTGGTTATTGGAAGTAATGGTAACGCTAGAAAAGTGTACAATGATATTATAAATCAGGAAATATCCTCCGGTAACAAGTTTGTTGGATTTGTGAACATCAGGGAAAGCAGCGAATTTCTTGTTTCTGAATACCTGGAACACCTAGGTGCATATGAAGATCTGAATAAGGTGATCCTTGAATACAATGTGGAGGAAGTGATTATCGCTATTGAGCGGTCAGAAATTGATACCATTGAACGAATAATAACGGAACTTGAAACCACAAATGTGATTATTAAGGTGATCCCATTAATGCAGGATATTATTTTTGGCTCAGTAAAGGTGTCCGGAATTTTCCATACGCCACTTATTGAAATCTCTCCTGATTTGATGCCTGTCTGGCAACAATCACTTAAAAGATTATTTGATGTAGTGGCTTCTATACTGGCCATCATATTGCTCTCACCTGCCTATATTTTTACGGCAATAGGTGTAAAAATGTCGTCAAAAGGCCCCATTTTCTTTTCGCAGGAGCGGGTAGGAAAAGGTGGTAAGAAATTTATGATGCATAAGTTCCGTTCCATGTATTCTGATGCCGAAAAAGACGGGCCGCAGCTTTCGTCGGAAAATGATTCGCGGATTACAAAATTTGGTTTGTTCATCAGAAAAGTGAGACTGGATGAAATTCCGCAGTTTTATACAGTACTTAAAGGCCATATGTCGTTGGTGGGACCGCGGCCTGAGCGTCAATTTTATATTGATCAGATAGTGAAAAGAGCCCCGCACTACCGCTTGCTTCTAAAGGTAAAACCGGGCATCACTTCCTGGGGCCAGGTGAAGTTTGGATACGCGTCGGATGTGGATGAAATGATAGAAAGATTAAAATACGACTTGCTTTACATTGAAAATATGTCGCTTGCAATGGATTTTAAAATTCTTATCTACACGGTTCTTATTGTATTGCAGGGGCGGGGGAAATAAAATTTATAACTGCCCACTTTCTATCATCCTGACGATGATTTCTATTTGCCTGTCATCTCCCTTTGGATCATATTTTTCTTTCAGATTATAACCCCATATACGTGCAAAAGCCTGGTACCAGAATGCTGTAAATTTGCCTCTGAGTTCCTGAACAAGTTCGTATGATGAATCCCCTGTTTCGCGATCGATTAATTTGATTAAAATTTTTCCCTGGCTGAAAGTAAGTTCTTTCAGTTCACCACCATATTCTTCGTTGATTTCAGCTTCAGCACGTTTCATGATCTGCTTGCGCTCCTTGTCAGTTGAAGCATTGACAAGTAGGTCTTCATACTCTTGCAATTTTATGCCCGCAAGTTTTGCGTAAGGATAAACTATTTTAATATTTTTAACGAGCTTGGTAAGCTGTTTCTGGCCTCGGCGGGTTTTGGGTATCTTCAGGGAATAAATTTCTACTTCTTTTAGCCTGACAAATGGAACTGTATCCCCATCAATTATCCGCGCATTCAACACAGTATATTTAACTTCCTGCCCTAAAGTGGTGCCGAGTATTAGAAGGAAGAAAATAGTTATGAAGAATATCCTTTTCATGGCGAAGGCATTTATCCAAAGACCATGCCTAATAAGTCAGCTATATGGCTGCCTTTAATTTGGACAGGCCGGCTTTCCCAAATTTCTCATTAGCGTATTCTGAGCTGATGTGTAATTTTTTGATGCGTTTTTTTGAAGGAAGTTCAAACATCGCATCAATCAGTATCGCTTCAATAATGGAACGCAGACCGCGGGCACCCAATTTGAATTCTACGGATTTATCGACAATATAATCCAATGCTTCATCATCAAAACTCAATACCACATCATCCATTTCAAATAACTTGGTGAATTGCTTCGTAATGGCATTCTTTGGTTCAGTCAATATCCTTTTTAGGGTGTTTTTTTCCAGAGGATTAAGATAGGTGAGTACGGGCAAACGCCCTACAATCTCAGGAATTAATCCATATGCTTTCAGGTCGCCCGGGGCAATATACTGTAGCATATGCTCTTTATCAACCTTCTCATCTTTCAATCCAGAAAATGAATAGCCTACCACATTAGTACGTAACCTGGAAGCAATTCTTTTTTCAATGCCCTGGAATGCGCCTCCGGCAATGAACAATATATTTTTTGTATTAACACTAATCATTTTCTGCTCAGGGTGCTTTCGACCTCCCTGCGGCGGTACATTGATGTCTGTTCCTTCCAGTAGTTTTAGCATGGCCTGTTGAACACCTTCGCCCGAAACATCACGGGTAATGGACGGATTGTCACTTTTTCGCGCAATTTTATCTATTTCATCAATAAAGATAATGCCTTTTTCGGCAGCGGCTACGTTATAATCTGCTGCCTGCAACAGGCGGGTAAGGATACTTTCCACATCTTCACCCACATAACCAGCTTCTGTTAAAACGGTTGCGTCAGCGATGGCGAAAGGCACATGCAGCATGCGTGCGATTGTACGGGCAAGCAATGTTTTTCCGGTCCCGGTTTCACCCACAAGTACGATGTTTGATTTTTCAATTTCAACCTCATTCTCGTCTTCGGGCTGCGCAATTCTTTTGTAATGGTTGTAAACGGCAACAGAAAGTACCCGTTTGGCCTCTTCCTGACCAATCACATATTTATCAAGAAAAGCTTTTATTTCCGTTGGCTTTAAAACTGATGTTTTTACGTCGGGGGCTTCAAATTTTCTACCCGATTCTTCTTCTAGTATAATTTTGGCCTGTTCAATGCAGAAATTGCAAATTTGCCCCTCAATGCCTGACACAAGCAGGGAAGCTTCCGGTTTTTCCCTTCCGCAGAACGAACAATGTTCTTTAGTTTTCTTTGCCATCTGAGTATATTAAGTAGTTTTCAAAAAAAGCAATAAGAGCCTCTTATTTGCTGTTCGCCAGGAGTACTTCGTCAATCATACCATAGTCTTTGGCCTCTTGTGAAGTCATCCAGTAATCGCGATCAGCATCATTCCAAATCTTCTTATACGTATGCTTTGAATGATTGGCTATGATTTCGTACAATTCTTTTTTCAATTTCTGTATTTCACGTGCAGTGATCTCAATATCAGATGCCTGTCCCTGCGCTCCACCCATAGGCTGATGGATCAGAATTCTGGAGTGTTTTAGGGCAGTTCTTTTACCTTTTTTTCCGGCACAAAGCAAAATGGCACCCATAGATGCAGCCATACCTGTACAAATAGTGGCCACGTCAGGGTTGATATATTGCATGGTGTCATATATACCAAGTCCCGCGTATACTGATCCACCGGGTGTATTCAGATAGATTTGGATGTCTCTTTTGGCATCATTTGATTCAAGAAATAACAATTGGGCCTGGATTATATTAGCCACATAGTCGTCAATCGGAACACCAAGAAAAATGATCCTGTCCATCATCAATCTTGAGAAAACATCCATTTGCGCGATGTTCAGTTGCCTTTCTTCGATAATCGTGGGTGAAATATAATTACCATAGGCTGAATTATATCTATCGAGGGAAATACTGCTAATGCCTCTGTGTTTAACTGCATAATCCCTGAATTCTTTACTGCTATTCATAATGCTCTTATTTTGTGTTTGACGCGATTTCAAAAAATTTCTCCGAATCTACTTCTTTTTCCTGAATTTTAACATGCTCTTTGAAAGACTTGATAAACTTCTCATCAAGCAAATCATTGTAAATACGCTGCTTTTCTTCCTGATTTTGCAGAACGGAATCTACGATCGCTTCAATTTGCGGATTTGAGTCCGCATCACCGCCCATCGTTTTAAAATAAGCTTTTACTTTGTCCCTGACTTCATTTTCGGATACCTTAATTTCATCTCCTAATTGTTCTTGTAATTTTGATTCAATGAGTTGCCATTTGAATGTTTTGGCGTAGCTGTCGTATTGCTCATCCAATTGCTCACGAGTCATTTTGTCCTTATTATTTTCAAGTAACCAGCGTTTCATAAACTCATCTGGAAGTTGTAAATCATTGGCTTTGATGACTTCATTGATTGTGTCAGCTAAAAACTGCCGATCCGTATCGCGTGAATAATGTGCCGAAAGATCTGCCTTTACCTTTGTTTTAAAGGCCTTTTCTTCTTTAATGTCGTCATTCGGGTACACTTTCTTAAACAGGTCTTCATTTACTTTGGCTTCTTGCACCCTGATTACACTCGTAACCTCAAACTCATAGTCAGCTGATAATTTATTATCGGGTCCGTCGTGCAGATTTAGCAATGATTTTACTTTTGACTCATCCTTAAATGCTTTCATTAGGTTGATAACTACTTTATCCCCAATTTTACTTCCGACCAGTTTGTTCTGAATGGTTTTCAGTTTCACATCTTCAATACGGATGTATCCGTCATTTTTGATGCCATCGTTTATGACTTCGCCATTTTCGTCAACTTCTGTGAATCTACCTTGAAGTGCATCTGTAATTTCCGCTTTTTCAGGATGCTCTTCTTCACCAAACCGCAACTTTACATCATTGATAGCTTTGTCTACTTCTTTGGCAGTCACTTTTATCTTGTAATAAGGCACCTTGATTTCTTCTGAAAGTTCAAATTCAAATTCAGGTGATATACCTATATCAAAATAAAAGTCGAAATCCTTTTGTGTATCAAAATCAATGGTAGTTGATTTTTCAGGATTGGGTAAAGGATACCCCAATATATTGAGTTTGTTCTCAATAATAAAGTTATTGAGACCTTCCGATACTTTTTTGTTAACGGCATCAAGCAACACACTTTTACCGTACATCTTTTTAACCATGCCCATAGGTACTTTGCCGGGTCTGAAACCGGGAATGGACGCTTTTTTACGATAATCGGCTAATTGAGAATTTACTTCCTCAATGTAGTCCTCTTCTTTAAGGTTTATGTGAATGATGGCGTTTAAATCGTTAACCGCTTCTTTGGTGATATTCATTAAATGTAGCTTTTATTCAAAAAAAAGTGCGGATGAAGGGACTCGAACCCCCACGCCTCGCGGCACT
>JAZBOW010000125.1:0-4872 GCA_036351335.1 Bacteroidales bacterium
AATATTAAGGGATTCATTTCACCACTTTTTTATCGATATAATTGGAATTAAAAATACTGAGTGCGCCCATATAATTCAGCCTGAAGCTGATAAAATCTCCTACTTTGTATTTTCTTTTATTCTGGCCAAGGTCCATTACGATCATATCGGAACTGGCGCCTGCAAATTCTAAAGTTTTATTTATCGGAGCAATATTTTTAACCTCAATATCCAGTAATCCTAAATCGATAATAGCCCGGTAGGAAGTTTTTCCGATGTTTTTATCATCAAACTCTAGTGATTCCCCAGCTACATTTGTGCCGAGTTCACCAATTGGAACCATGGGTTTTTCAGTAAGCTCAATTATCTGAGCAAATAATCTGAATACATCAGATTTCATGCCTTTTATCGTTTTTCCTGTGATCAGGTTATTGCCGAAATACAGGGTTTCTCCAACGCGAAAATGATTGTTTCCAGCCGGCACCAACTTTTTAAGCAGTAAGGGGATGGTTACAGAAGAGCCTGCTGTTACCCATTTTATTTTCTTTTGAAATTTGGTTTCTATCAGTTGCTTATAAAGGCTAAGTTGAATAAGTTTGTCATGCGAAGGCATCACGCCGTTAAGGCAATTCAGGTTTGTTCCCAGGCCAATTACCTCAATATTGGGCAATTCAAATATCTGGGCATAAAAGTCCATGAGCTCTTCGCCAAGTACACCTTCTCTGAGGTCGCCCATTTCAATCATGATGATGATTTTATGTTTTTTTTCCTGCCTTTTGGCTTCTTCCGAAATGGATCTGATGGTTTCGTATTCCGTATTAAAACTCACATCTGCATATTTAACGAGCGATTTAATTACGCGTTTGGCCGGAGGTTTGATATATACTGTCTGTACATCCGGGTTGATGGATTTGATCATCTTAAGGTTAGAGATCCTTGAGTCATGAACCTCTTTTACGCCCATGCTCAGTAACTCCTTTAAAAAAACTTTATTACCACATAACATTTTAGTTACCACACCCCAATCTTTTCCGTGAATGGAAAAAAGGTAATCAAGAAAATTTAAATTGTGTTTCAGTTTTTCCGAATATAGTTCTATGTAAGCCATTTTTTTATGTTTTAGTCGATCACAATGCGTTTTGTCCTTTCAGGTAATCTGGCAAGCAATTCATAATTCACGAGGTTGCTGATCTCACTAAAGGAGGAAATGCTGATTTCGAGCTCTTCCTGCTTTCCTACAATAACGACTTCGTCGCCCACAATCACGTCGGGTACGGAGGTTATATCAGCAATGATCATGTTCATATTTACCATGCCAATAACCCCCACGCGATGCCCATGGATCAGTACCCTGCCCTGGTTGCTGAGCATTCGGCTAAACCCATGAGAGTAGCCTACCGGGATGACCGCGATCGTTTTTTCTTCCTGCGCAAGGTAGGTGGTTCCGTAGCTTATAAATTCGCCTTCATTTACTTTTTTAACTGAGATGATCTCGCTTTTCCAGGAAATGATTCTGTTAAGAGGATCGAATCGAGCGGCCTTGCCATGAATATATTGGATGAAAGTTTCGGCACTGGGCCAGAAGCCGTATTGGGCAATGCCAATCCTTACCAGATCCATACGCGTTTTGGGATAATTAAGGGCCGCAGCTGAGCAGGCTGTATGTCTGTACTTGGGCTTTAAACCATTTAAAATCAATTTTTTATATATTTTATTAAATTTGCTCAACTGACGGTTTACCCGCACATAATTGGCCACACTTTCAGCCCCGGCATAGTGTGTACAAAGTCCTTCAAAAATGAGATGATCCACATTCTCCAATATTTTCTTCATGGCATATTTAAGGCCTTTCGCTGACAAGCCGGTCCGGTTCATACCAGTTTCTATTTCTATGTGTATTTTGGCCTTAATTCCCAGCCTTTTAGCCATTTCAAGAGCCTCGTCAAGTCGTTTAGTTTCAAATATCCAGAAACTGATGCCGTTCTCAATAGCCCATTGCATAGCTTTAGAACCCAACCAGCCCATGATCATTATTTCAGAATTTCCAGCCGATGATTTCCAAACACGGTAAGCTTCATCGCCGCTAAATACAGAAAAATGATCGATACCGGCTTTTTCAGCCATAGGTATAAATTGCTCAATACCATGTCCGTATGCATTACCTTTTACAACAGATGAAAACCTGACGTGTTCACCAAAAAGTGTTTTCAGAAATTGCACGTTCCCGGCTAGTGCCGACTGGTTGAGTTCAATTATGGAAGTGGTTTTAAACATTGGCTTTAGGAATCTAAAATATTTTCATAAATCGATTTATAGAGGGTCATTCCGGTCGATATTAATTCGTCCGGAAAATCGAAATCGGGATTGTGAAGTGCCGGTTGATCAGTGCCTGATCCAAGGCCAAACAAGGTGCCCGGAAACTGTGAGGTAAAGTGCCCAAAATCTTCCGACCATCGAAATGGTTTTTTAAGAGATTCTGAACTTAAACCGGATTTCGTGCATGCATGTGCTACAATTTGGCTGCATTCAGGATTATTTTTCGTGGCCGGAAAGATCTCTTTGTAAGAAATTTTGGCCGTTAGTTTTTCCTGAACGGCAATTTTCCGTACGATGGTTTCTGCTTTTTTAATAAGGATATTCATGTCGTCGTTCAGATAGCTTCTGAGCGTGAAATGCACTTCAGCATCACCCGGCGATGTGCCATAAGCAAGGTTTCCCAACCTGGCATGGATAGGTGTGACGAGCACGAAATCTTTAAAAAATGACTTATTTTTTAATAATTCTTCGATTTGCATCACTATTTTCGACAGACCCATACCGGGATTAATCCCCTTCTCCGGTTCTGCGGCGTGCGATGATTTCCCTGAAAGCTGTATAGCCATTCCGCGAGAAGCGGATGCAAAATTTTGATCGGATAAAATCACTTTGTGCATCGGGTAACCAGGTAGGTTATGTATGGCGAAAATATAATCGGGTTCAAATTCTTTAAACTTTTGATCCTGAATGATCCTTTTAGCACCTTGTCCATCTTCTTCGCTGGGTTGAAAAAGCAAGATTACCCGACCCTTTTTCGGCCGTTTTGCACCAAGGTAAGATGCAAGACCGGCTACCATGGTCATATGCCCGTCATGACCGCAGAGATGGGCTTTTCCGGGATTTTCAGAATGGTAAGCAACGGTATTCTTTTCTTTAACAGGCAGTGCATCCAATTCGCATCTAAACATCACTGTCGGACCTTTTTCTATGCCATTGAATTCTGCTAATAAACCATATCCTCCTATCCCATTTACGATCCGGTCAGGATTGAAATCCTCAATAAATTCTTTGATACGGATAGCTGTTTTTTCTTCCTCACCGGATATTTCCGGATGCTGGTGCAATTGCTGCCTCAGAGCCATCAGTTCGTGTTGAATATTCATATTATTCATGATGTCGTATGATAAAGTTATGATCTCTTCAGCCTCATCTCCAGGTACTTGTTGTCAAAGCCAATTTTTTCGTATAGAAATTTAGCAGGATTATTAGGCTCCACATGCAAGGCAATATCGCCTTTGGCATATAAAAGGGCTTCGTTCATGAGCTTTTTGCCCAGTCCTTTTCCCCTGTGGTCTTTGTGCACCGCAATATACACCAGTATATTCTCAGGAATATATCCTTTCATTCCGGTGTGGTTCATGACCACAGCACCCAAAATCTCGCCTTTTTCTTCAGCATTTAAGATAAAGCCGCCGGCAAGCGGATAAGCAAGCATGGCGTAATCAATGGCTTTTCCAATGGCGTCTTTTGAGTCGCCAAATTCATCCAGGTGTTCGTATAAGAAGTCAACAATTTTTTGTTTTTCAAGGGTGGATAAAATTTCCACCGAGCTATAATATTTATATTTCATGTTTTAGATATTTATTTTGGTTTCTATAATGAATGATCAGGTAAATTAGAGCCGCAACTACAATTCCAAAAATATTGGAAGCAAGGCCAAAAGGTAATTTTGATTCAATAGTTGTGAGTACAATGGTCACGGTACCTCCAGCTATCATGGCACTCAGTGCCGCAGTTGTATTGGGTTTTTTATAAATAAGCAAAGCCAGCACAGGTATTAGCAACCCTGACACCATAATGGCATATGAATAGAGCATCAATTGTAATACTCCTTCCATATTCAGGGCGATAAATACCGCAAATATGCCTACTAGTAGGGTGAGTATTTTCGAGTAAAGGAGTATTTTTTTTTCCGATAGGCCACCTGGAACAATTTTCTCAATAATATCGGTAAGGATATTCCCTGAAGCCGCTATCAGGCAGCTATCTGCTGTCGATAAAATGGCCGAGAAGTAGGCTGAAAGCAGCAATCCCATTAGTCCGATAGGCAAAATATGCCTCAACAACAAGGGTAAGCCCATCTCAGGATCAATCGTGCTTCCCGGGGCGTAGCCAATTTCTGTAAACATACCACCTTCAAATGCTACCCTTGCGAAAAGCCCTAGCAATACACCCATAAAAGCCATTAAAGGCCACTCAAAAAGGCCAGCTATATACCAGGCTTTCCGTGCTTGTTTAACTGATTTGGCAGCATAAATACGCTGGTAAAGCGTCATGCCCACAAACCAAACCGGGAGTATGGTCACCATCCAGTTGATGAAGGTCACCCATGAAATATTTCCAAGTGATAACAATTCAGGAGAAACCGTATCTATCAATGTTTGCAGTCCTCCGGTTTTGTAATAGGCCATGGGAATTCCTATAAAGATTAGTCCCGCAAGGAGGATAATCCATTGCAGTGTATCTGTATAAATGACGGCTTTCAGACCACCCAACACCGTATATCCCACAGCTACAACACCCATTAAGATAAGCGCATACTGCAGGTTTAGTCCTTCAAATGTGGCAGAAGCTAAT
>JAZBOW010000126.1:0-2197 GCA_036351335.1 Bacteroidales bacterium
CCAGATCGAGACAGGCCAATATCTGCGGGCTTTCCCCCAGGATGCCCATCCGGTTTAAGCTTACGGTTGTCTGGCTGCTGTTTTTTTCCTCTCGATATTGCAGGGCACGCTTTATCGCAAGGCTGATGGAATCGATCGATGCAGGTTTCCTGATACCTAAACTGAGCGATTCTCCACTTGCAGATAAAATTAACGCACAGTGAATGATGTATGGCAATCAAGTGCTGATAACCGCATAATAATTGTTGTAAATTATAAATCTAAATTGATATGACGTATTTTGACGGAAAATAGTGGTGTCTGCAGTAATCTGGACGCACCTCACCCATTGGCTTAAATGCTATTAAAATTAGGTGTGGATATTAAATGGTAATAGGTGGCGTATTTTGACAATTTTCCCATAATTTGTTGAACTTCAAGGATTGCATGGTTGATTCTGAGACTTTTAAAATGATCTGTCCACCTGTGTATACAATCTTCGCTGCAATATCTATTAATTTGCGACGTAACGTTGTCGCATAACTCTTTATTGGTATAACGTGGTCGGTTACATCCTCCTTGAACGTTTCAAACAGGAAGAAAGCTATTAGCATGCAATAATAGAAAGCAGAGTTATGAGCGAATCTCTTGAAGGGCAATTGTTCAAAACCAAAATCCTTTAAGCCGCGGTGTACAAGCTCATCGGCGCCACATTGGTGGTAGCTGTCAATAATCGTGTCAGGCCGAAGCCAGTATTGCTTTCGTTCTTCGGTGCAGTTTTCAAGGACTTTATCGTTTATCCCAATATTTGTAAGGATTACATTATCTGGGCGAGCAAATTCAAGAAGCATTTGATTTTCTTCATAAAGGCAGTGAGTATAAAACGCTCGATAAAATTGGTTCCATTTGTCACAACGAAAACCGAATTCCAAAAAGTTCCACCTTTGTTTCTTATTTTTACATGATTTCCAATTGTCCGCAGGAGCATTGCCGGCAAAATCCTTAACTGAAGGGTAGATTTTGCCACTGGCGATAAATGCAATATTAAGATCATCAAAAACAGCATAATTTTTTTCGTCAAAAAAACCGCTGTCTATACGCAATATAATTGTTGCGGCTTCACTGTATTCACTGCGGATAAGTTTTACAAGGTCTGTGACCATATTGATAACCCTATTGCCGTAGTTACCGCTTTTGCTGCCGCCTCTGAATAAGGCATCAATAATTTTATGGTTCCATATAATATGCAACCCCTGAAACCCCTTCACTTTTTTATAGGTGGGTTGAACACCCTGACGTTTTAGTGCATCATCATTGTTCAAAACCATTGCGTCGAGATATAACACAATTTCTTCAGGCTTTGTGATTTTCAAACGCCAAATAAACATCCTATGGAGAACCCAACGAAAGGTTTTTCCATACCACCAAGCGAAAGGCTTGAAAAATCGTTTAATCATATGCGACGATGCAAGCTGCGAGGGGTCTATTTCTATTGCGGCAGCATAACCGTTATCTTTTTTCAGTTGATCGAAGTAGGTAAGGTTCTGAGAAGTCTTATCAAAAAAGAAGCAGAATACTTGTTTGAACAGTAACGCTATAGGAAGCCCTTTGACGCTTTTGCGAAAGAATCCGAATTTACTTTCTAAGTGCTCAAGGATGCATGTTTTTTCAAGATAACGGCTAAACAGTGCTAATCCGCCTCTCCCAGTGATGGTGTCTGATGTTGTTTCGATCTTGTTTATACGCTGTGAGCTGTAATTTTTGTTCATAGTATATTTCCATGATGTAAAGGTTGATGTTCCCCATTGTCTTTTTATAAGTATATATATTACATCAGAAAAAGTCTTTAAAAAAAGGGGAGTTTGTTAATTTTTTTGGAGGGTTATGGGATATCGCTATTGTTAGAACAAAAAACATTTTTCACCCAGCGGGTGAGAAATTGAATTACATTCAAAAACACCTGTAACTCATGCTATAGTGTATATCATTTAAAATTTAGATGTTCACGCATGTGCAAAATCGCTCAACTTAGGTAAAATGGAATCAGTGCCCACAAAAAACAAAAATTCATCCGGTTTCTGCATCGCGGGGACACACAGCGGTTGCGGCAAGACCACGGTGACCCTTGGGATCATGGCGGCCCTGAAAAGAAGAGGGCTTAGTGTGCAGCCATTTAAGGTGGGACCTGATTTTATTGATCCGGGACACCACAGGCGTA
>JAZBOW010000127.1:0-2894 GCA_036351335.1 Bacteroidales bacterium
CTTGGAATGAACATCAGGGAGTTGAAATCTCCTAAATATGTGCATCAGGTAACCGAAAACCGGGAAACAACAATCAGCAAGGGAAATCACATGTTCGAATCGGAGAATGTGACCAAATCAGGCAGGGTAGTTCCTGTTGAAACCAAAAGTCGTTTGTTTGAATACAAAGGAGAAAAAGCCATTCTCAGTATTTTCAGATCAATTGAAGAACGCAAAGAATTGGAAAGAAAAGTGTTGAGTGCTGTAATTAAAACGGAAGAAAAGGAAAGGGAGCGTTTCGCAAAAGATATGCACGATGGCCTGGGCCCGTTGTTGTCAGCCATAAAATTATATGTGAATGAATTGAATGATGATGAAACGTCTAAAGAAGAAAAAGAAAGCTACATTGATCAGATAAACGATATGCTGGATCAGGCTGTTACCAGTACCCGCGAAATCTCCAATAACCTGATGCCACGGGTTATACATGAATATGGCCTGATCCGTGCGGTTGAAGCGTTTAGTGAGAAAGTAAACAAAACCAAAAAATTGCATATCGATTTTGATTATACGGGAATTAGTGAATCATTGGACAAAGATCTTCAACTGATACTTTTCAGGGTCGTCAGCGAATTAATCAATAACACGATGAAACATGCTGATGCAAAGCATATACACATCAAGTTGGCTAAAGATGACGAACAGATTTCACTTGCTTTTGAGGATGACGGTATTGGTTTCGATATGAACGAAGTAATGAACAATCCAAAAACCGGTATTGGTTTGAAAAGTATCATCAGTCGCGTAAAATCTGTAAATGGGCGGGTGATTTTTAAAAGTTTTAAAGGGCATGGATTTAAAATATTTATCGATATTTAACCGCCGTCTTTTTTACCTTTGCAACTGTAAATGGCATCATGGATCAATTAATAAAAATAATCATTGTTGACGACCACGAAATTTTTCGTAATGGTTTGAAAATGGTGCTGGGTAAATTGGATTATATCCATATAGTTGGTGAAGCATCAAACGGCCAGGAATTCCTTGACTTGATCCGCACCAAGGCCGTTGATGTGGTTTTAATGGATATTGAAATGCCGGTAATGAACGGTATTGATGCAACAACTCAGGCCGTGAAGGAGCATCCTGATATGAAGATCATCGCGCTGACCATGTTCAATGACGATGATTATATTCAAAGCATGATGGATGCAGGTGTTCGTGGATTTCTGATAAAAAACGTGGGTAAGGAAACGCTTGGCAAAGCCATTCAAACTGTTTACAAAGGAGGCACATTCTATTCCGAAGAACTATTCAATTTCTTCACCAAGAAATTCAGTTCCGGCCAAAAAGAGGAAACACCCGATGCCACATTTACAAGCCGCGAAAAAGAAATCCTGCAATTGCTGGCCGAAGGACTCAATAACAAAGAAATTGCGGATGTGCTATATATTTCCGAACGAACTGTTGTAGGTCATAAATCAAACCTGCTGGCTAAAACAGGATGTAAAAATGCGATTGGCTTGCTTGCCTATGCCATTAAAAATAAGCTGGTAATTATATAGAAAAATCATCTTTTCGAAATCACAAAATCCAAATGCCAACTAAACTCAAATTCCAAGCTTTGATAAATAAAAATATCAATCCTAAATGCAATTTTGAGTTTTGGATTTTATAAATTGAAAATTATTTGGGATTTGCACTTTTAAAATCGAAGTATTAATGACTTTCGACAAGGTTTTCCTTTCAAATTCCACAACCAGTACTTTCACGCAATTCCCTTCTTAAAACTATCGGTTTTTCCACTTAAAAAAAGGTAGACTATTCCCATGAAGAAAGGTATTTTCCTGCCTGATGCACTCCATCTTACAAAACTACTTTTGAATCGTCAACCTAAATAGCAATAAAATGGAAACAAAAAAGAAAATTTTAGTCGTAGATGATGACATCGACATCATCACAGTGGTAAGCTCAATCCTGACATCAAAAGGATATAATGTAATTTCTGCCAACGATAAGAAACAGGGAATGGAAATGATCAAAAAAGAAAAACCTGACCTCGCCATTCTTGATGTGATGATGACCACCGCCTACGAAGGATTCGAAATGGCCAAAGAAATAGTGGAGCACGAAGAATTCAAAAATATGCCCGTCATCATTCAAACATCTATTGAAGTACTGACAACAACCAAGCCTTATGTACAGGAAATGGCACGTCAGTTCAGAAATGATCCCGCTTTTAGTGATTTACGGGTAATCCTGGTGAAAGACATTGTTACCGGAACTTCTGGTGTCGATTATTTGGATGAGCAAGGCAGAACCATCTGGTTCCCGGTGGATGCGTTTGTAAAAAAACCGGTAAGTGCCAGTGTATTGCTTCCAACAATTGAGAAACTCCTTGCAGGTGTTGAAGTAAACTGATCGCTCTTTGCAAGGCAGGGGTAAATTTCATCTAAAAAGAAGAACATACAATTTGAAAAGAAGAAAAGATGACGGAAGTACAAACAATTCTGAAGAAATATCCTGATACCGGAAGAGATAACCTGATCCCCATTTTACAGGATATTCAAAGTAATGACGGTTATCTGTCAAAAGATTCTATCATTCAGGTTGGAAAGCATTTGCATATACCAACGAGTAAAATTTTTGGAGTCGCCACATTCTACAACCAGTTTCGTTTTGAACCATATGGCAAATACCATATTCAGGTTTGCCGGGGAACTGCTTGTCATGTTTTGGGTTCGAAAACAGTATTGCAGGAGTTGGAAAAAAACCTGAAAATTAAAGCTGGACAAACAAGTCGTGACGGATTATTTTCCATTGAAGTAGTTGCTTGTATCGGTGCATGCGGATTGGCCCCGGTGATTACAGTAAACGGCGAGTTTCATGCAAAAGTAACCGCACAATCAATTGCC
>JAZBOW010000128.1:0-9455 GCA_036351335.1 Bacteroidales bacterium
GTACATTGCAAAACCCGTTTGGGAAGATGCATCTGTAGGTATTTCGGATGCCAGTGTTTTGAAAGGCGATAAAAAATCGGTGCAGCAATTCATTGAAGAACATAACGATATGCCTTACTTTTTTGAAGAATTCATTGAAGGCCGGGAGTTCAATATATCTGTGTTGGGTGGTAAAGATGGGCCTGAAGTATTACCCATGGCAGAGATTGTATTTGAGCATTATCCTGATGGCAAGCCAAAAATAGTTGGGTATGAAGCTAAATGGGATGAAGATTCGTTTGCATACCATCATACAGTAAGAAGTTTTGGAGTGGAAAAAACCGATCCGGTGCTGGCCGGAAAATTGAGACAAATTTGCATCGATTCCTGGATGCTGTTCAGGATAAAAGGTTATACACGTGTGGATTTCAGGGTAGATCAATCAGGAAATCCCTGGGTGCTTGAAATCAATGCCAATCCTTGCCTGTCGCCTGATGCCGGCTTTTATGCGGCAAGCCAACAGGCAGGTTATTCTTTTAACCAGGTTGTTGAACGTATTTGTGAAGAAGTATGGAAATGAACCGTATTCAATTAAGAACCAAAGTAAAAGCTTCCGATGTGGAAGCTGTTAAAGAAATTGTAACAACAACAGGTTTCTTTCACCCTGAAGAAATTGATATTGCCATTGAACTGGTGGAAGAGCGCTTGGCAAAAGGTGCTGCCAGTGGTTATGAATTTATTTTTCTGGACTTTGACGGGATAACGGTTGCCTACTCATGTTATGGTTTGATTCCTCTAACTAAAAGCAGTTACGACCTTTACTGGATTGCAACACATGCCGATTACCGGGGCAAAGGCCTTGGAAAGATTTTATTGCTGGAAACAGAAAATGATATCAAGACGCTTGGCGGTACAGGTATTTATGCCGAAACATCTTCACGGGAATTGTACGAGCCTACCCGGCAATTTTACCTGTGTAACGGATACGATCTGAAAGCACAATTTGAAGATTATTACGATGAGGGTGATGACCTGGTGTATTTTGTGAAAAGGCTTTAAACAGTTCCTATTTCCCATTTTTTTATCAATCCCTGGTAAACCACTATTGATTACTTTTGCCGGATGAGTAGCGGAACAAAACGAAGTGAAATTGAGGTGGGTATGCAGGTAAAAATCGTGCTTAAAAAGGACCAGCGTTCAGGATTTTTAACAGACGGTGTTGTGGCGCGTATTTTAACAAGTGCACCGAATCACCATCATGGTATTAAAGTGATGCTCGAAAGTGGCCAGGTGGGTAGGGTTAAAGAAATTTGCGAAGATTAAATTCAATGGATAAAAGCAACAAATCAAGAGGAAAACCGAAAGGGAAATCAAATACTAATGCCAGTTTACAGGTTGCTGAACCCAGTGAACTGATGAAGTTCCTGATTGATAAATTACCGGGAAAAAGCCGGAATAACATTAAATCATTGCTGGCTGGAAAGCAGGTATTTGTGGATGGCAAATCGGTGAAACAATTCGATCATCCGCTGGTTCCAGGCCAGCAGGTAAATATCCGCTGGAGTCGGGTTGCACCGGAAAAAAAATACAGGAGTATTAATATCGTTTATGAAGACAAGGACATCATAGTAGTGGATAAGCATGCAGGCTTGCTGTCGATTCCTACCGACCATGAGAAATCTAAAACTGCATTTAATATGGCAGCTTTGTTTCTGGAAAGTAAGGGGCAGGAAAATAAGCTGTATGTGGTGCAACGTCTTGACCGGGACGCATCAGGTTTAATGGTTTTTGCAAGGAGTGAAAAGGTACAGCACATATTGCAATCGAACTGGAATAATATTATTTCAAAAATGGTCTACCTTGCTGTTGTGGAAGGTGTTCCGGAAAAAATGGAAGGTGCCATTACTTCGTATCTGAAAGAAAGCAAATCACTGCTGGTGCGTTCGAGTCAAGATCCGAAAAAGGGAGCAAAGGCAGTTACACATTACCAGGTAATCAAATTTGGTAAATCCTATTCTTTGCTGAAAATAACGCTCGAAACCAGCCGTAAACATCAGCTAAGGGTGCATATGAGCGATATGGGTCATCCGGTAGCAGGAGACAAGAAATACGGCGCTAAAACAAGTCCGATCGACCGACTTGCATTGCACGCATGGGGCCTGGCTTTTAAACATCCGGTCAATATTGAACCTTTGCAATTCGAAACGCCTATTCCAAGAAAATTCTTGAGATTGATATAACAGATTGACTGAATTAATCTTTTTGAGTCAAGCATGAATTGCCTGCCAGCCATCCCGTAGAATAAGCAATTTGCAGATTATATCCACCTGTTTCAGCATCCACATCAATCATTTCACCCGCAAAATAAAGTCCTTTTACCAATTTGGATTCCATAGTCTTTGAAGATATTTCATTTCTTGAAACGCCACCGGCCGTTATGATAGCTTCTTTAAATGAGCGGTGGTTGGCGATTTGGAATGGCAAGTTCTTAAGAAGATGTCGTATTTTTTTACGCTCTTTCGACGATACCTGGCGGCATTCTTTTTCGGGATCAAGTCCCAGCAGGTCAATCAAAACAGGCACCATGGTTGAGGGCAACCAAAAGCGGAAAATATTGCTGATCTTTTTCTTTCCATGTTCATTTAAATCCCGAATCAGCCGGTTGTCAAGCTTTTGCTCGTCAAGTGCGGGTTTCAGGTCCACCGTAATTTCCACCTTGTGTTTTTCTTTTAAGGCATCCACTACCGTCCGGCTTAAAGTGAGTATGATGGGTCCTGAAAGCCCGAAATGTGTAAAGAGCATCTCACCGAAATCTTCGGCCACTTTCTTATCATTTACCCAAACCACAGCTTTCACATTTTTCAGGTTGAGACCCTGAAGCTGTTGTGCCACTTTCCCGGCTGTTTCGAGGGGCACCAGTGCCGGTCTTACATCTTCAATCGTATGTCCTAACTGTTTAGCTAATTCATAACCGTCGCCATTTGATCCGGTGGCAGGGTAT
This sequence comes from Bacteroidales bacterium, assembly GCA_036351335.1. Classification (GTDB taxonomy): domain Bacteria; phylum Bacteroidota; class Bacteroidia; order Bacteroidales; family F082; genus UBA4459. The sequence continues at coordinate 2,981 of JAZBOW010000128.1, forward strand.
GATTTACCGCCTGTCGCAAGGATCACACTTTTACATTTGAATTCCAGTCCGTTCGCTTTTATGCCAACTATTTTGTTGTTTTCAGCGAGTAATTTCTCCACCCGATGCCCGCAGCGAATGTCAACATTCAATTCATGAACCCAATTCAGGAGTGCCTGAAGTACATCTGACGATTTATTACTCGCCGGGAAATATCGTCCACCTCTTTCAAGCGTTGTTTCAACGTCATATTTGCGCAACAATTCGATAATGTCTTTTGAATAAAATTGGGAGAAGGCATTTCGAAGAAAGCGTCCATTCGGGTTAACATGGGTGATAAAATCGCCTATTGATGCGTCGTTCGTGACATTACACCGTCCCTTTCCAGTGATGAGCAATTTGCGGCCTTCCTGGCGCATTTTTTCGAGCAGCAAGACCTTTCCACCCAATTCGGCTGCCCGGCCTGCTGCCAGCAATCCGGCCGGACCCGCTCCAACTACTATTACATCAAAATGATTCACTGCATGCAAAGGTAAGCTTTCCAAAAATTAGTTAGGACGTCGTTTTTTTGAATAATACTTGCGACGTTTTGAACGATTGTTTGCTAAATGGTCAGCTGGTTTTTTGGATCGTGGATGTTTTTGACCTTGCTTATTTAGCTGTTCTTGAGAAGTAACATCTTCCTTGCCATCATCCTGGAAAGGATGATCTGTCACGATGTGTATCTGCTGTTTGATCAGCTTTTGGATATCTTTCAGGTAAGGCTTTTCTTCGGTATCACAAAATGATAAAGCAATGCCGCTTGCGCCTGCCCGGCCTGTTCGTCCGATACGGTGTACATAAGTTTCAGGTATGTTGGGCAGGTCGTAATTGATCACATACGATAAATCATCCACATCAATTCCTCGTGCAGCAATATCGGTGGCTACAAGCACTTTTGTTCGTCCTTTTTTAAAATTACCGAGGGCTTTTTGCCGTGCTGCCTGCGATTTGTTGCTATGAATAGCTTCTGCTTCAATGTGTGCTTTGCCAAGAAACCTGACGATTTTATTAGCGCCGTGTTTTGTGCGTGAAAAGATCAATACAGAGCCTTTCGCTTCTGTTTTCAACAGGTGGATAAGCAATTTGACCTTTTCTTTTTTGCTCACAAAATAGACCGCCTGTTCTACTTTCTCAGCCGTGGTTTGTTTGGGTTGTACCATTACTTTTTCAGGATTCCCCAAAATCTTTCGTGACAGGTTGACGATATCAGGCGGCATGGTAGCAGAAAAGAACAACGATTGTCTGTCAGCCGGTAATTTCGCAATAATCTTCCGGATGTCATGAATGAAGCCCATATCCAGCATACGGTCGGCTTCATCCAGCACGAAATAGTCAATATCTTTTAAGCTGATAAAACCCTGTTCCATCAGGTCGAGTAAACGGCCGGGGGTGGCAATTAGCACATCCACACCTTTTTGCAAGGCTCGTGTTTGATTGCCTTGTTTTACGCCGCCAAATATGACGGTGTTTTTAATGCCCGTAAATTTGCCGTATGCCCTGAAACTATCATCGATCTGAATGGCCAACTCCCTGGTTGGCGTTACAATCAGTGCCTTGATCTTTCGCGATCCATTTTTGCCGTTAGACTTTGTGTGCAGGTGCTGAAGTATTGGAATGGCGAAAGCAGCTGTTTTTCCGGTGCCCGTTTGGGCACAACCAAGCAAATCTTTTCCCCGCAATAAAATCGGGATGGATTGTTGCTGGATGGGAGTGGGATGTGTATATCCTTCAGCACTCAGGGCTTTCAGGATGGGGTCAATAAGCCCTAATTCTTTGAAAATCATAAATATAAATAAGTCGGCAAAGTTAATTGAATTGTTGGAATATGGGTGGATAAAAATGAAAGATGTAGAAATTGGTGTTTTAATTGTTTATTTACGGTACATTTTTTCCCTTAATGATTTTATTTTGTCATCTTCAATATAATCATCATAATCTATCAGTTTGTCAATAATGCCATTGGGTGTAAGCTCAATGACGCGGTTACAAACAGACTGGATAAACTCATGGTCATGTGACGACATGAACACATTGCCCGGGTATTTCACCAGGTTGTTATTGAAAGCTTGGATGGATTCCAGGTCGAGGTGGTTAGTGGGTGTATCAAGAATTAAAGCATTGGCACCTACCAGCATCATTTTTGAGATCATGCAGCGCATTTTTTCGCCTCCCGACAAAACTTTGACTTTTTTGTTACTTTCTTCGTTAGCAAACAGCATTTTACCAAGGTACCCACGAATATATAGCTCCGTCGTATCCTTGCTGAACTGGCACAACCAATCAAACAAACTAAGATCGCTCTGGAAGAAAGTAGCATTTTCCAGTGGTAAATAGGCGGTTGTAATCGTTTGCCCCCATTTATAGGTGCCCGTTTCCGCTTTTTGATGGCCGTTGATGATCTCAAAAAAGGTGGTCATTGCCCTGGGATCTTTGGATAGAAATATGATTTTATCGCCTTTATTGGCATGAAAATATACATCCTTAAATAAAACCTGTCCATCAATAGCAGCAGATAAGCCATTCACTTCTAAAATGGTGTCGCCGGCAGGCCGTTCAGGATTGAATATAATACCAGGATACTTTCTTGTTGACGGCCGTATGTCGACAATATCCAGCTTTTCGATCATTTTCTTACGGCTGGTAGCCTGTTTCGATTTTGACACATTGGCACTGAATCGTGAAATGAATTCCTGCAATTCCTTCTTCTTTTCTTCGGCTTTTTTATTTTGTGCCTGTGCCTGCCTGAGGGCAAGCTGGCTACTTTGGTACCAGAAGCTGTAATTACCTGCAAACAGTTGGATTTTTCCAAAATCGATATCTACAGTGTGCGTGCTGATGGCATCCAAGAAGTGCCTATCGTGAGAAACGACCAAAACCGTATTCTCATAATTGGCCAGGTAGTTTTCGAGCCAGCTGACAGTTTCGAGGTCGAGGTCGTTGGTAGGCTCATCCAGCAGCAAGTTGTCAGGTTTGCCAAAAAGTGCCTGTGCCAGCAATACGCGTACTTTTTGCTTTCCGCTCATGTCTTTCATCAGGCTAAGGTGCAACGATTCTTCGATGCCCAGATCGCTTAAGAGCGAAGCCGCATCACTTTCGGCATTCCAACCTTCCATATCAGCAAATTTCTCTTCCAGTTCAGCAGCATTCATGCCGTCCTCATCAGAAAAATCAGGTTTTGCATAAATGGCATCTTTTTCCTGCATGATATCCCACAGTTGTGCATGTCCTTTTATAACGGTATCAAGTACTGAAAATTCATCGAAAGCAAAGTGATCCTGGCTCAATACAGAAAGTCTTTCGCCAGGTCCTAGGTTAATCGTACCTGAGGTAGTTTCAATTTCACCTGAAATGGCTTTCAGAAAGGTGGATTTTCCTGCGCCGTTTGCCCCGATCACACCATAGCAGTTTCCATCCATGAATTTCATATTCACATCCTGGAATAATACCCTTTTACCAAATTGAATTCTTACATCTGCAACTGTGATCATCTTAAACTAAGTTTTAGGAAATGTAGTCCGTGAAAAAGTGTGCGAAAGTACATATAAATATTAAGAAGGACGAAATGATGATTTGCGGATACAACAATTGTTAAATTATATGTACACAATGGATGATGCACAGGATTAGCCTGTTTACAGCTGGATAAAAAAAGAATCAGGGATTTGAGCTTTGAGGTTGTTGTATTTTTGGATGGAATTTATTCGTCTATCGCTTTTCCATCTTTATATTCCCCTAATACGACCACATCCTTGGTTTTCTCGTATTCTTTTATGGCGCTCAGCATTTCTTTCTTGGTGTCTCTTCTGATCTTTATGCCGCTTTTGGCATCTTTATTCCGAATTTCAATATAAAATCCATCTCTTAATTTCTTGGGTCTTGTTGGAGGTCTTCCCATAATATCCGTTGCTTACAATCAATTTTTCACTAATGTACGAAATCATTTGGTGAATCAAACATTTGCTAGCAATTATAACTTATTTGTAGCGGTTTTAGTATGCAAAAACTTTTTTTTGCACTTTTCAGGTAAAGTAAAGTGCAATTTAAAGTTTTGCATTCTAACCAAATACGAAAACAAATGTCTTTTAGGAGAGAACAAAGTAAACGATAGAAAGTTCAATTATAAGAAACAATCCTTCTTTCAGTGTTTTAAAATGTTTATTTAAAGATAGTTACAGTCTTCATTTGTAGTGATGATGCGTCAATGACGTTACAAAATTTCAGGTGAATAGAGTTTTATAACTAAAGACTTACCTTATTGAACTATCTTTCCGAATCAATCTAGTTCAAAGGACTATGCGTATCGCAAACCGTGGGGCATGGACCTGAATCAAATACCGGTGCGCTATAAATGGTGCCTGAAGTTTCATCTTTTCCACTTGCACTGATCCCTACGATGATACTTTTTTTGTCACCGCCTCTGGTTTCACCCGAATAAAGCCTGAATCCGCTTACATTTTGATTTTGCTGGTATATTTTGTTCATCGCTGCAAATTGATCTAAATTGACGGCAAATCCTTTGAATACTTTATCTAAAGGCTGCGCATTTTTTGCATATTCTTTTGTGAGAGCCACTGCATCATTTAGCGTAACAGATTGATAAATAGCGTCTTGAGGTAAAGCGCTTTCGTTAATAAAAGCGTAAGAAGTGATCAGGATACCGCTGAAAAGAACACCTGTGAGAAAGCTTAAAAATGGTTTGTTGAATAGTTTTGAGCACATTGAAGTCGTGTTTTAAGAAATTAATTATTAGAAATATGGCGCCAAAGTAAGAATTATTTCGTTATTTAGAATGATTTTTAATAAAATTACAATTTTAATTAAAGAAACAACCCATTTAACTAATGCAAACCAACAAATCTCAGACCATACTAATACCACTTTTTCTGTGCCTTTTCTTTATAAATGTGCTTTCTGGCTTTGCCGATGAAAATAGGCAAAAGCTCTCGGATAAAAATATGGAGGATAGTTTAAGGGTGGCTGCTTTGTTCCAGCAGGCCCAATATAACAACCGGGTGCTGAATAACGATCATCTTACCGACAGTGTTTCGGAGCTGGCCATTGAGATTGCATCGGGTACATTCAGTCCCGGACTTATTCTGATGGCTTACGACAACTACCTTGATCATACCAACCTAAATCTCAATAAAAAAAAAGCGTTGGATTATGCGCTTGCCGCTGATCAATTAAGCCGGACTATTGCTGACCAGAATTGGGCTTGGAAAGGTGCCTTGAACCTGGCAAAGGTCCACCTCGCGGCATATTCATATGAAAAAGCCCTTATTTCTGCCTATCGGTCATTATCACTGGCAGACGAATTGAATGATGAGCGAAAAAAAGTAGAAAGTTACTTAATCATCGGTAGGAGCCTCGAAGGCAGCAACCAGAAAGTAGAAGCATTTCGAAATTACCTGATAGCCACAAAACTCGCCAAAAAAATCGAAGATAAACAACTGCTGATCATATGTTATGCAGGCCTTTCCGATTTTAACCTGAACAGCAAATTGTACCAGAAAGCAGTCACCTACAAATTGATGGAAGAAGAGGTCATTTCAAGTATCAAACCGATTGACTCACTGGCGCTGATGTGGATAAAATACGACCTCCAGGTAATCAACCTGAATGCGGATGATACACGTATTAACAAGGAATTGTTGGAGGAAATACTGGATTTTGCCAAGCATCATAACCAGCAGGAATTGAATGATTTTGCATTCGCACTCTACCGCTCCGTGCTTACAAAGTTGAATCGGATTGACCTGCTCAAACAGTTGTATACCGAACAAAACCCTGAAGAATTCAGCAAGTTGGAAGACGATTCTCCTTCATTTTTTTATAGGCTGAAAGCCTATTTCAGCGAGGAGGAAGGCAGGAATGATTCAGCTGATTATTACTTCGCCAAAGCCGGCACATTTTTTACGGAAAACAGCAATAAGATCATGCAATCAAACTTCCTGATCCGGTATGGCCAATTCCTGTCGCGAGCAGGTAATTACGATAAAGCTATTGTTAAATTACAGGAAGCATACAAGCTGGCTTCCGAAGCCAATTACATGGTTTTTATGTTGAATGCAAGCGATGAACTGGAAACATTATATGCAAATGAGAATAATTTTGAGCAGGCTTACCAGTATGCCACACTAAATACACAATTGAACGACAGTATAAATAAGCTGGCTGAAAAGGACAAGCTGATCATGCTTGAAATCAACTACGAAGCACAACAGCAGGCACTAGCCGAAGAGCGCGAACGGCAACAAACCCTCAGAAGGCATAACCTGCAATACACTGCAATAGTAATTGGCATTCTGGGTGTATTCGTCATTCTTATCCTTTTGGGCAGTTTCAGGGTGCCGGAATGGACGATACAAGCGCTCGGCTTTATTTCCTTTATCTTCTTATTCGAGTTTATTATTTTACTTGCCGATCAGAAAATACATCATATGACGCACGGTGA
>JAZBOW010000129.1:0-3005 GCA_036351335.1 Bacteroidales bacterium
CACTAATTAAACAACTTGAATGATCATATTAAGTACATCTGCACATTTCGATTATTTGCCGATATTCATCATCGTGGCCATCGCGTGGGCTACGCCTTTATTGCTTTCCATGCTTCGACTTAAAAAGGTGCCGTCAGTGTTGGTGGAGATCATTTTAGGTTTTGTGGTAGCACGGTATTTTATTGGCGGGCTGCCTGACGACACAACCCATATACTTGAGTTTTTAGCGCAGGTAGGTTTGATTTTTCTGATGTTTTTAAGCGGGCTGGAAATAGATGTTGACAAGATCATTGCATCATTCCCCAGGAAGAAAGTAACTATCTCACGATTTGTCTCAAATCCGTTGATGGTAGGGTTTATATATTTTATGATGGCCCTGGTACTTGCCTATGCCAGCGCTTTCGGTATTTCATACCTGATCGATATTCCGAATATCTGGTATTTCGCCCTGATCATGGTGGCTACATCACTCGGTATTGTGATGCCTGTGCTGAAGGAACGGGGGGATATCAGCAGCCGCTACGGGCAGATGATCATCATAGCCGCATCGCTATCTGATTTTTTCGGTATCGTTTTGTTTACCATTACGGCATTTTTAATAAAAAGCGGGTTTCGCTATGAGCTGCTGTATATTTTTGGGATTTTTATCCTGTTCTACTTATTTTACATCATAGGTCAGCGGGCGAGGCACTTTCCTGTTATCAAAAAGCTTGTTTACCAGTTGTCGCATGCGGCAGCTCAAATACAGGTGCGTGGTTCAATGGTACTGATATTGGTTTTCGTAGTGATCGCCCAGTATATTGGTGGTGAAGTGGTATATCTGGGGGCATTTTTAAGTGGTCTCTTCCTGTCGTCACTGTTGCATAAAGAGCGATCCACTATTTTGCTGAAGTTGGACGGGATGGGGTTCGGGTTTTTTATTCCCTTTTTCTTTATTATGGTGGGGGTACAATTTGATCCTGCAGGATTGATGGAATTTGATGCATCTCAAATCTGGTTCTTGCTGGCCTTACTTATTTCTTTATATGCTTTAAATGTGTTGCCGGCTATATTATGGAGGCGTGTTTTCGGGCTTCGTAAAGCCTTGGCGGGTGGCTTTTTGATGGCTTCCAGGTTAAGCCTGGTTATTGTGGCTTCGGCTATTGGATTGGAGTTGGGTGTGATCACACCGGGTATTAATGCAGCCTTTATATTGCTTGCAGTGGCCACCTGTTTCATATCGCCTTACCTGTTCAATTTGATTGCCCCGGATGCCTCCCTGGAAGGTAACAAAACAATTTTAATAGGAGGGAACAAGATCGCAGTTTTGCTGGCCAAGCGACTGAAGATGCATGGAAAAAAAGCAGTCATTATAGAAAAAAACAGTGAAAGAGCAGCAGAAATCCGTTCAAAGGGCATTTACTGTATCGAAGGTGATGGTAGGAATGTGTTGATATACAAGGATGTAGCCATTACTTCAGCGGATTACGTGGTAGTTGAAACAGGCTCATCGAGAGAGAATTACAAGATTTGCAAAATGCTGAAGAACGATATGTTGCATGATAAGATCATTACCCGTTCTTTTACGTCCATTTTTGAAGAAAAGCTGAAGAAACTGGATGTTACAACGGTTGATCTGACAGGTGTACTGGCCACAACCATCGAAAGTTTGATACTGCGGCCTACCACATATCATGCATTGGTAGAGTCATTTGAGAGTTTCAGCGTACAGGAAATCATTATCCGGAATAAGGAAGTGGATGGCATGCAGGTAAAAGAAGTCCCACTCCACAAGGATGTTATTTTAATGATGGTAAAACGCGACAATTCGAATTACATCCCCCATGGCGAAACCTATTTTAAACTGGGTGACATTTTGCATGTGTTTGGCACCGACAGCGCCCTGGAGAATACCAGGCAGAAAATGGGTTAAAAAAAGCGCCCTTTTGTTGTGATAAAGGCGCTCAGAATTTAGGTTAAAGTTAATAATCTATCAGTATTTGAGAAAAATTTAAATAAACGATCATTCGGGCCGAAACTTAAAAGAGAGCAGCGTATAAGTATTAATTGAATACGATTGCGCTGCAGTAATCACATAAGGACCTTTCTGAGAGCGTGTTAACAGCCATCACCGTTGGCTACATTATATTCTTCTTCAAATTTGTAATATTTGATATGAATTTTACAACTGACACCTTGCATCTCATTTTGGTTTTCATTCCCAGTGCCAGCCCAACTAACTACTATTCCGTATGAACTTCCTTCGGGTTTGCTGCTATCGATGGCTTCTGATATTGAAATTCTCCATACAGTGACTCCGTCTTCATAATAATGCGTTTCCATTCCTTCATTGGTAGGAAACCATCCAAATAAGGATTGAAACTCATAACTAATAGGCGGCCGTTTTTCTCCTGTTGCAGGGACAATATTTGCCCACCTGAATTCTAGTGTCATCTCGGCATGGCATGCTGCATCCGCTTCCAGTTCACCAGAGAAGTCGTATGTGCTGTAGCTCCCTTCAGGATTAGTCGAGTTGACAATAACTTCTTTTTCAGCCACTTTAGTACTTTCGCATTGGCAACCAAATCTGGCTCTATCAGCTTCACAAGAGTTAAATTGGAAAGCAACGAACGTAAAAATTGTCAATATTAGTAGGTTATAATACTTTTTCATAATTCTGTTTTTAATTATTATTTCAGTTTATCCAATATATCTTTCGGAACGGCATCTTTATGAATAGCAATTCCAATGGTTTGCAATTTCACATAGGCTTCAGATGCATAAAAATAGCCTTCATAAATATGGCCATCCGTTCCCCATGAGTTTTTTACTTTGTAGTATTTGTTGCCATTCTGGTCGGTGGCAGTTCCAACTAATAGCATCCCGTGGTCGTCAGTTACCAAATAGTTATCATAATGTTCCTGCCTCATTTCAGGAGTGATTTCTTTTTCCTTCACAGGGGCATCAAAGCTATACAAGGATTCTTTTCTCTCTTTTTCTGTCAATGCTTCCCATTTTTCTTTTTC
>JAZBOW010000130.1:0-2196 GCA_036351335.1 Bacteroidales bacterium
TAGAAAATTTATAGGAAGGATAAAAGAGTGATATTCGAGAGGTTTAAAATGAAAGACACGCACTTACTTCAGCATGAAAGAGTAAACCAAAGAGTAAACCAAACAAAAAAGCCACCCCATTGTGAGAGGTGGCTATTTGCTTTCAGATCAGAGGAATGATCTTCCGTGGGAGTTACTGGATTCGAACCAGTGACCCCCTGCTTGTAAGAAGTTGTATTTATTAGTCGTTTATACGCATTTATGCGCCATTCCTGCTTTTCCAAATCCCGTTTTTGCAGTTTTGTGCAGTTTTATAGCATTTTTTTATATATTTACCTGCAAATAACCTGCAAAAAATTAAGAGATGATGTCAAATGTTTACCTGCTACTCGATACCCGTAGAAAGAAAAAAGATCACACATACCCGGTGGCTTTCCGTATCAACCACAAGGGCAATACTTCTCACATTAATTCGGGTTACAGCGTTGTTAAAACTGACTGGCATACCGATAAAAACATAATTAAACCTTCGTGCAAGGCTTATAAAAACATTGCCAAAATCAATATCAAACTTAAAGAAAAAGAAGCGGCCTACCTGTTAATGCTTGAAGATCTACGGGAAAGCGGCATTCTTTCAGCTCTAAACATAACAGAACTCAAAGAAAGGTTGATACTAGCAAGGCAAAGAGGACGGGTTACACTGTTATCTTTTGCCGATGAAATTATTGAAAAGTGCATCGCCGAAAATCGGGTGAGAACAGCCACTTCTTATAAAGAAACGAAGCAATTTGTTACAAATTATCATGGATCGGATATTAAATTCGTTCATATTACGCCCAGTTTCTTAAGTTCGGTAGAAAAGCGGTATATGGCATCTGGTAAAAATCATTATAACGGGCTTTCGGTACATTTACGAAACATCCGTTCATTGTTTAATAAAGCCATTGCTGACGGGCTTATTTCGTCAGAAATTTACCCTTTCAGACGTACTGCCAGTGAAAAGAATAAGTACCAGATTAAGCAGGAAAAAACCAGAAAACGGGCCATGTCGAAAGATTTTATTCAGAGAATTGAGGCTTTTACGCCGGATGACGCCAATAAAAGTATGATCGATGCAAGAAATTTCTTCCTGTTCAGTTTTTACATGCGGGGTATGAATATGGTGGATATGGCCTACCTGACCAAGTCGAACATTCAGGACGGCAACCTTACTTATACCCGGAAAAAAACCGGACGTAATTATGAAATTAAACTAAATGATAAGGCCGCTGCCATTCTGTATTTTTACGATCTAAGCAGTAAAAAGAAAAACGACTTATTGTTACCCATAATACGACGTAGTGGCGAAAAAGACAAAGAGGTAAAGGATATTCGGAATATGACTAAAATTGTAAATACCTACATGAAAAAGATTGCCAAATTGCTTGATTTGAACGTGAATATCACTTCTTATGTAAGTCGCCACAGTTGGGCCACCATTGCAGACAAAGCCGGTATTGATCGACGTACCATAAGCCAGGGCCTCGGTCATTCCGATTTGCGGACCACCGATATTTATATTGATGATATTGTGAGCGGTGATGACCTGGCAGCCGCTGACGACCTAATCATTAATTAGTATAGGCTTACATCTTAGGGAAGGCTACACCAGATATAATAATAATTAAAGCCTCATAGCTGTCTTTTCTGAAATTAATAACATTTTCTATATTCTAAACGCCTGAGGGTAATCAAACACAGAAACCTATTTTTAACCTAAACTTAAAATTAAGCTCCGTTAGGATCACACTTAAATAATAACCTTAACAATTGTCCATCGTGTTAGAAGATTCACAGCCAAGCATTAAGTTCGGTGTAACTATACAGGAAAGTAGGCCACAATCCCCAACGATTTCATACCGCCACCGTTGTGTTTCATGCAAAGAGAGACTGTGCAACTAATACCAACGCACATTTGGCACCTCATGATTTTCGATTGAACATAGAACGTTGATATTTTAAATTGAAGAAGTTTCGAGAGTCGACGATAAAAATGTATTTTTGATATTTAGATTATATTAAAATCAAAATTAATTGATGCAAATATTTGAAAAGCAGATTGTTAACATGAATTTCTCGTTTCTGGACAGTAACGAGAATAATGGTGTGTTGCTGACAAATGATTATGAAAACATCAATTCTAATGTCGCATCTCCTGACATTCTTTTTGCACTAGAA
>JAZBOW010000131.1:0-8632 GCA_036351335.1 Bacteroidales bacterium
AAAGATACGGTCAGGGTTTTCTTTTCTGATTTGCCCGTATTCGGCGATACGACCGTTTCTTTCAGTGGGTATTGTGAAGATACCATCAACTTAAATTTTGGCTCGGCATTGGTAGGTATTCCACCTTTTTCTTTCGATTGGTACACCCTGGGTGAAACAACAGATACGGTTCCATTTGCGCCCAGCGGTTCAGATTTTTACGCCATTCCCTGTATTGTTGCAGATACATGCGGACAAACTTCCATTGACACAGTTTTTGTATCTGTACCCTCATTTGAAGCAGATGCCGGAGATGACCAATCTTTATGCAATGCTGATTCTGTTTGGCTGAGCGGAATGGCTGAAGGTGCTCAAGTGCTTCAGTGGGTTTCCGAACCGTATGACGCATCTTTGGTTGGACAGGAAAACCTTCCGAATCCAGGTGTAAGCCCGTCAGAAACCACCATGTATATTCTTACGGCTTACGATAATTGCCTGCATGAAGATTCAGATACCACTTATGTGCTGCTGGATGAAGCTGTGGCAAATGCCGGGAACGATCAAATGATATGTATTGGAGAAGAAGCCACTTTAACCTGTAATGAAGCAGAAACCTATTACTGGACTTCACAACCGAATGATCCGGGATTAGCAGGACAGGAAACAAACCGCTCGATAATGGTAGCGCCATTGGTTTCAACCATCTATTCTGTTACAGTTACCAATGTATGTGATTTTACAGCAACTGACGATGTAAAAGTGACTATAGTTGAATTACCTGTAGCCGAAGCCGGTCCTGATGCCGAAATTTGCCAGAATGAGCAGTACCAGTTGCAAGCAACCGGTGCATCGCACTTCAACTGGACCTCGGAGCCTTACGACGCTACATTATATATAAATGGACAGGATACATTGCCAAACCCAGTAGTTTCTCCAAATCAACCGGATGATTACACTTACTATGTTGAAGTATATGACTTTTGCGCATCCAATGATTCAATGGTGCTTACGGTTAATCCCATTCCACAATTAAATGTTAATGCCTCAAATGTTGAGATATGCTACGGGGAGGAAGTGGCGATAAATGTGGAAAATGAAGGCACCTATTTTTGGACATCAGAACCTGAAGATATAAGCCTTACAGGACAGGAGAACAATAATATTATAAACGTTTCGCCTGATACCACAACCATTTATTACGTGTTGGCAGATGTGGAAGGATACAGTTGCCAGGGACAACAGTCGATAACCATACAGGTGGTGCCCGAAATAAAAGCAGTTTTTAGCATAGAACAGGAAGAAGTTTGCCAGAATGAAACAATAAGCGTCACCTACGAAGGCAATGCATCCATCGATGCTTCTTATTACTGGGAATTTAACAACGCGAATATCATTTCAGGTGATGGGCAGGGGCCTATTGAAATTAGCTGGGATGAAACAGGACAGAAAAAAATATCACTGTTTATTAGCGAAGGCGGCTGCACAAGTGAAACAACAGAACTTTACGTGGATGTATTGAAATCACCGGTTGGGCTTTTCAATGCCGATATCTTGTCAGGATGTGCGCCACTTACCGTGAATTTTATAAACGAATCAGGGAATACGGATCCATCTTCCACATATGACTGGCAATTTGGAGATGGCACCCACAGTACGGATGAATCGCCGGAAAAAGAATATTCCGAAGCCGGTACTTACACTGTATCGCTAACTGTAATCAATGAAAGCGGCTGCCGCGATATAAGTACTTCAAATAACTTTATACAAGTGCATGAAACGCCGGTAGCTGATTTTACACCTGACCCATTCGAAACGATTGCTAGTCAGGGGACAATCACATTTAACAACGAGTCAGAAAGTTCGGAATCATTATTTTATAACTGGGATTTTGGTGATGGAAACGCTTCAGAGCAGGCCAATCCCGGACATATATACAATGAAATAGGTATTTATCTTGTGAAACTACTGGCCATTACCCCCAACGGATGCGAGAACAGTATCGAAAAAGAAGTCATCATCCACCCCGATGCTGATGTATTTCCTCCAACCGCTTTTACGCCTGATGCTGATGGGCTTAATGATGTATTTGAAATAAAAAGTGTCGGCGTTAGTAAGTATAACCTGAAAATATTCTCCCGCTGGGGTGAACTATTATACGAAGCCAATAACCTGGAAGATAACTGGGACGGGCGCGCAAACGGACAACTTGTGCCAAAGGGTACTTATGCGTATCAAATGGCCTATGAAAGTGTGATTGGAAAAACCTTTTATAAAAGAGGCACCGTAACAGTTATTTATTAGGTCTGAGAAAAGGATTTTATTGCGTATTAAAAAATAAATGATGACACCAATCAGAGTTGCGATAAATGGATTTGGACGAATTGGAAGGATCACATTCCGGAAAATTCTCGAAAGAAAAAATATGAAAGTGGTCGCTATTAACGATATTACAGATGCGGCTAACCTGGCCCATTTGCTCAAATATGATTCGGTACAGCGGCAGTTTGATGGTGACGTTGCGTTCAATAAGGATCATATTGAAGTAAATGGCGAAAAGATCAAGGTATTTGCTGAACCTGATCCATCCAAACTTCCTTGGCGTGAGTTGGATATTGATGTGGTGATAGAATCAACGGGGCAATTCGTTGAAAGAAATGAAGCCATGAAGCATGTGAACGATTCAGGTGCAAAAAAGGTGATCATTTCAGCCCCAGCCAAAGGCGAGCAGGATGATGTGAAATACGTGGTATTGGGAGTAAACGATCATATCATTGATAAGAACGATGTAATCATTTCCAATGCATCCTGTACCACTAATAACGTGGCACCACTAATAATGATATTAGATGAGCTTTGGGGTATCGAAAAGGGGTTTATGACGACCGTTCATTCATACACGAAAGATCAGAACCTGGTGGATGGTCCGCACAAGGACTGGCGCCGAGGCCGTGCTGCGGCTTATTCAATTGTGCCAACAACAACAGGTGCTGCAAAAGCTTCAACAAAGATATTTCCGCATTTGAAAAATAATTTAGGTGGTGCTGGTATCCGTGTTCCTGTACCAAATGGTTCATTAACCGATCTAACCTGTACACTTAAAAAATCTACCAGTAAAGAACAAATCAATGAAGCCTTTAAAGAAGCCGCTGCATCACGTTTAAAAGGGATTTTACAATATACGGAAGATCCGATTGTTTCATCAGATGTAATTGGCAACACACATTCTGCTATTTTTGATGCAAACCTTACAGCCGTCTTAGGTGATAAAAATAAACTGGTGAAAGTTGTGGCCTGGTATGACAATGAAATGGGTTACTCAACCAGGCTGGTGGAATTGATTGAAAAGTTTGTTTAGTTTAAACTCGCAGGGGTAAATGGAAAAAGCCTGATTCTTAGAAAGGGTCAAAGAAAAATCCTGAACCAGTTTATATTGACAAATGAGCACCAGTGGATGAATAAAGATGTAAACAGATCAAGCCAATATATTCTCAAAGCCTGAATCCCTGATAAAGAGGCAAGTAGTTTGCGTTTTAGTGACCATTTTTTCCATAAAGTTAAAGTCAGGGTCAGGAATTAATCCGAATATATTTAAATCTGCTGAAGGTGCTTTCGAAATAAAAGCATCAAATTTACCAACATGGACAGCGATTTCCGTTTTTGGTAACCTGGCCAAATCAATAAGCTCTGCCATAAAATTACGGGCATCTATTTCCTGATCCAGGTTATCAACCACTGTAACAAGCCGAATCATAGCATCCCAGTTTTTCTTTAGTTTATAGGCAACAAGTAACGAAAGGTCAAGGTTGCCGATATCCCATGAAATCTTCCACTCAGGTGCACGGTTCCTAATCCAAACATTAATTACCTGCCGCTGTCCTAGTCCTGATCTTGGATGTTGCGAATATATAAGGACGCCAAGCTGCAAACGGGCTGCTTCCTTTATTATATCATTAAATTCCTGTTTATAGCTTTCTTTATCAAGCATATTCAGGAATACAATATTTGGTTTAAAAAAAGCACCGCGGTATGCCTGGTTTGCAAAATTCACGCCTTCAGTAAAATTATCTGTTCTTATCACGGCCCAGGATGAAAAAACACCTCGCTTCTGAAAAGCCTCTGAGAGATTATTAATTGGTGTGGTAAGCTCATTCTCATCGTCTTTAGCACCAATTCCCAGTAGTTTAATAGATCCTCTGGGGAAGGCCACATTTTGCAGAAACGAAAAAACCCCTTTCACTGCCCCGGGATCACTTACAGGTACCAGCAAATTTGGCTTCCAGGCTCTCTCCTGCCTGTGTGTGATCATGGAGGTATGTTTTGCAGCCCATTCAGCAAATGACACGAAAAGTCCACTCCGAACATCTTCAAAAGGTGTAACTAGTTTTCGCTGGCTAAGAATTCCATAAACAGTAATGACTACCACAACAGAAATCAGACTGATAGTAGGGTTTATTATAAACATGGCTAAAACAGATGTAACGAGTCCTATCCAGGGTACCCATTTATGCAAGGTGAATAATGGCCTGAAACTAATAAGCCCCAGGTTTTGTTCAATGATGATCACCACATTTAGCATTGCGTAGGTAATAAGGAAAAATATAGTAACCAATGGTGCGACTGCATTCAAATCACGAAGCATCATGGTTAAAAAAACCATACCACCAGTAACCAGCATCGCATTGCGTGGCTGCCCGGTTTTATTTGTTTGTCCGAGCCAATGACTGGCAGGTAATACACCATGGTCTCCCATTGCAAAAAGAATCCTCGATGATCCAACCATTGAGGCTAACGCAGACGAAAAAGTAGCACCTAGCACCCCGGCGATCACAAGGGGTGGAAAAAATGATTTTTCAATAATGATATTATAATTGCTGATTAACTCATCAGTACTTGCTGACCGGGCAATCCAGTAAGCTAATCCCATATATATCGCGAAACTAACTGCAATTGCCCACAATGTGCCCGCCGGAATGCTTTTTCTTGGGTTTTTCAGTTCTCCTGACATATTTGCCCCGGCCATAATTCCTGTTGCAGCAGGAAAAAACACGGCAAAAACCACCCAGAAATCTGATCCGGAAAAACCATTTTCAAGTGATCCCGGGAAAGTGCCCCACTTAAGCACATCATTTGTATTGTATTCCATTGAACCATAATATGCGGCCATTACAATAACAAACAGTGAGGCAGCTATTATTGCCATTATAATATACTGTGTCTGAATAGCAAGATTAGCACTCTTATATGCTATACCATAAATAACAACAAATACTATTAGGTCAACTATAATGGCAGGATGGTCAGGAAAGATGGATAGCCATCCTTCCCGAAAACCAAAGATATACATGGTAACAGCCAGCCCCTGTGAAACATAACGGGGAATACCAAGACTTCCACCTACTTCAAGTCCAAGCGACTGCGATATAATTGCATATGCGCCACCAGCACCAATTTTAATATTTGTTGTAATTGATGACATGGAAAGTGCCGTTGTAAGCGTGATCAGGAAGGAAATAATGATAATGAGCCATGCTCCGATAAGGCCAGCATTTCCAACAACCCAACCGAGCCGTAGGTACATGATAACACCCAGGATAGTAAGTAAAGTAGGCGTGAAGACACCACCAAATGTCCCAAATTTTTTCATTTGCTATAAACAAAGGATATAAGTCAGGACTAAAATAAGTTATTTCTAATCAGAAAGTATATTGATAATAAATAAAATTCATGAAGTTAACAATCACCTTTATGGTGGCTTACTCCCAAGCGAGTCTGAAGCAAAGATTCTTGTGCGCTGGGACGGCCCGTGACCATTCAGTCTGTAAAAAACTTCAGCCTCATCTTCCCATTTTCAAAAACGCCATAGGAAAAATGGGAAATCCAGTCGCCGAGAATAACAACTTCTGCTTTTTTACCTACTTTTAACTGCATGGGAATATGGCGGTGCCCAAATACCAGGTAATCGATTTCAGGATGTTCAACAGTTTTTCTTTCAGCATATTGAAATAACATTTCATCTTGCTGCACCATACCATTTTCCAGCTTTCCTTCTTTAGATAAATTGGCCAGCCGGCTTTTTTTTGAAAAATACAATCCCATCCTCGCACCAATATCAGGATGCAGCCAATTGAAAAGAAACTGGTTGGGTTTGAATTCAAATACTTTTTTCAAGAATTTATAACCATTGTCACCAGGGCCCAAACCATCACCGTGTGCCAGAAAAAAAGTTTTACCGTCAAATTTTCTTAAAACTGGTTTTCTATGCAGCGTCATTCCTACTTCTTTTTCCAAGTAATTAAACGCCCACACATCATGATTGCCCCTAAAAAGATGCACCGGAATGCCACGATCCGTTATTTCGGCAATCTTGCCAAGTAATCTTACATAACCCTTTGGTACCACGGTATTGTACTCGAACCAAAAGTCGAAAATATCACCCATTAAAAAAATCTCTGTCGCATCTTCCGCAGCCGAGTCCAACCATGCAACGATTTTCTTTTCCCGTTTCAAACTTCTTTCAAAGTTAGGGATTCCCAGGTGAAAATCGGAGGCAAAATATATTTTAATGGGTTTCAATGAGGTTATTTTAAATTAGATGTCCAGTTCTTTTACAAGATCGGTAATGATACGGTTCAGTTTAGGTGCTGCAAGGGAAGCAGCATCAACCACTTCATCATGCGAAATTTCAACAATTTTTCCTTCAACACCTAAATCAGAAATTACAGAAACTGCAAATACTGGTAATCGCATATGTCTGGCAACAATTACTTCGGGAACAGTGGACATGCCTACAGCATCTGCACCTATGGTTTTAATATATTTATATTCGGCTAAAGTTTCATAAGTAGGTCCGGTTACAGCTGCATAAACCCCGGTTTTATAGTTGATACTGTTATGCCGGGCAACCTTTTTGGCTTTACTTAATAAATTGTTATCATAGGCTTCACTCATGTCAACAAATCGCGGACCTAATTCTTTGATATTACTCCCAATTAGCGGATTAGGCATCAAATTTATATGATCCGTAATGAACATAATATTGCCTACCTCGAAATCTTTGTTGACACCACCACTGGCATTGGATACGAATAAATAGTTTATGCCTACAAACTTCATCACCCGAATCGGAAAAGTGACTTCTTCCATGCTATAGCCCTCGTAGAAATGAAACCGTCCTTGCATGGCCACTACTTCAACATCGTTAAGTTTTCCGAAAATAAGATGCCCTTCATGCCCTTTTACCGTCGAAACCGGAAAGTTTGGAATATCAGAATACGGTATTTTGATGGTTACTTCTATTTCATTGGCCAATTGTCCTAATCCTGACCCAAGTATTATCCCCACAAGAGGTTTTACTTTTATGAGCGAGTTAATATAACTAACGGTTTCTTCTATTTTCTTCAACATATCTGATTATTTGGTTTGCAAATTCTGATTCATCCGTTCCGTGCAATTTTACTTCTATCGGAATGTAAAAGACAGGCAGGTTTTTGAATTCGCTAAGATACGGAGATTTCAATAATCGCATCGCGTCTTTTTCGGTGGTCACAATAATTTTAGATTGCGTAAATAACTCATTGTATTTCTCACGAATCAATTGCAAATCTTTCTTTTTGTAAATATGATGGTCAGGAAAATCAAAGCATATTAACTCGGAGCACTGGTCGCGAAGAAAATCTTTGAAAGGCTCAGGATTAGCCACACCACTGAACATAATAATGGTATTAGCCTTTTTTTCAGGCAATTCTTCTTTGGTTCCTGGTAAGGGTATCAGGTCGCCATAATTAATAAAGGAATAATATACTTTTTGGTGAGGCTCAGGTTTCAAAAGCTTGTTAACCCTACGTCGGGTAATGGGCGAAAGTACTTTGTAGGTTTTTGTGACAATAATAATATCTGCTCTCTTTGCCTGCGAAATGCTGTCGCGTAGGCGGCCTACTGGGAGAAAATAGTCTTCTGGATACAGGTTGTGATACTCGGTTAACAGAATTCTGATACCCGGTTTTACGTACCTGTGCTGCAAGCAGTCGTCAAGTAACACAACATCAAGACTCTTATCATTTTCCATTAAAAACTGGATGCCGTTTCTTCTGCTTTCATCCACGGAAACCGTAATTTTATTTCCGAATTTCCTGGAATACTGCAAGGGTTCATCGCCCACATCTTCATGGTCTGAGAATTGATCTACCAGCCTGAAACCAGTTGTGGATCTTCCATAACCCCTGGAAAGGGTGGCTACTTTATAATCGTTTTGCAGCAATCGCACCAGGTATTCAGCAAAAGGCGTTTTTCCGGTACCTCCAACTACCAAATTACCAATACCTATAGTGGGAATTTGAAATTCCTTTTCTCTCAGAATGCCCACATCAAACAGCCAGTTTCTGATTCGTATTGCAAAGCCATAGGCCCATGCAAAGGGAAATAAAATGAATTTCCATGTAACCATTTGCTAAATTTGTTTTGTTTTGTTTTTCGCTTTATAAAAATCCATTAATTTTATCTGTTTTCTTGCTTGTTTTGTCAACAGATTCAATAAGACGAGCAATTTACGAAAAAAAGTCAAAATTTAATCAACTGTATAAATTACTTTTAGCATGATCATCTCTGAAATCACATCTTATCTTGAACAAATGGCACCGCTGGGTTTACAAGAGTC
>JAZBOW010000132.1:0-3561 GCA_036351335.1 Bacteroidales bacterium
CAACCGGTTGAGTTCGCTACCGTTGCGGTGTACAAATCAAATGATCAAACCCTTATTGACGGGGCTATTACAGGCGAAACGGGAGACTTTAAAATAACCAAACTTGAAAATGGCAATTACGACCTGGAAATTACATTTATAGGATATAAAACCAAACGTTTAAAAAATGTTTACATAAATGGCAATAACACGCTTGAGCTCAACGATGTTTTCATCAGCATG
Organism: Bacteroidales bacterium; assembly: GCA_036351335.1. Classification (GTDB taxonomy): domain Bacteria; phylum Bacteroidota; class Bacteroidia; order Bacteroidales; family F082; genus UBA4459. Next base: position 223 of record JAZBOW010000132.1, read on the forward strand.
ACGGCTGAAAACCTGAAAGAAGTTGAAATAACCGCAGGCGTGCCGTCCATTGAATATCAGATTGATAAAAAAGTAATTCATGTTGATAAACAGATTGCAGCCACAGCAGGCACCGCCGTTGATATTCTGGAAACCGTACCTTCAGTAAGTGTGGACGTAGAAGGGAATGTAACATTACGAGGCAGCTCAGGTTTTTCGGTTTTTATTGATGGCAAACCGTCCATTTTGGAACCCAATGAAGTGCTTCAGCAAATACCAGCTTCAGCCATCGCCGATATTGAAATTATCACCAATCCTTCCGCCAAATATGATCCGGATGGCACAGCGGGCATCATCAATATCATTATGAAAAAAATCAAGCTGGAAGGGTTTAATGGTATTGTAGATGCTAATGTAGGTAGGTATGGTACATTTGGCGGTGACTTCCTGCTCAACTACCGGAAAAATGCTGTGAACATATACCTGGGTGCCGATTATAACAAGCGTGTCGATCCTGGTATGACAGAATATGAACGAATCACTATTGATACAGCAGCGCGGGATACAACCACCACTGTTGCAAAAGGCGATTTTGAAAGCATCAGGTTATCGTGGCAGGTACGTGGAGGTATTGAAATTGATGCCGGCGACAATGATTATTTTAATATTGGCATCAGGTACGGACATAGGGAAAGAACCGGCACAACCACACGAAATTACGACGAATGGGTAACTCCGGGAGATTTCCATCACCCATACATTAGCAATGAAACATCGGAAAGAGGAGGTGATTTTTATTCCGCCACGCTCGATTACCGGCATACATTTAAAAAGCAAGGCCACAACTTGTCAGCCCAGTTTATTTACGACCACAGAGACTCCAGGGAAATGAATACCAACGAGCTGCAGCAAATGACCTATACGATTCAAAGCGCCCAAAAAACAACCGAAGAAGGTCCGGCAGAGCGTTTTCGAATAAAAGCAGATTACACCTTACCCATTGGAGAAAACGACAAATTTGAAGCAGGTTATCAAAGTCGGCTTAGTAAATCGGAAGATGCCAATAATTTATACAATTATGACGTGGATACAGACGAATTCGTTTTGATCCCGGAATATAGTAATACAACCAGTTATGATCATAACATTCATGCAGTGTATGCTATGTATGCGGGCGAAGTGAAAAGTTTTGGCTATCAGTTGGGTCTTCGGGGAGAATACACCTATCGATTTATGGAATTGATTAAAACCGGGGAAACATACACGCTTGACAGGATGGATTATTTTCCTACTGTCCACTTATCGTATAACTTTCCAAAAGATCATATGTTGATGACCAGTTATACTCGCCGTATCGACCGGCCCAGGGGCTGGTACCTCGAACCATTCATCACAGTTCAGGATGCCTACAACCTCAGCCAGGGAAACCCTGAATTACTGCCAGAATACATTGATTCGTACGAATTGAATTACCAAAAACGATTTAACAGGGATTTTATATCTTTCGAAACCTATTACCGTGTAACCCACAATAAAATTGAAAGAGTAAGCAGCGTGTATGAAGAAAATATTTTGCTTCACACCTATGAGAATGTGGGTAAAGATTATTCGCTGGGCGGAGAACTTATGATTGGTGTTGACATTTTCAAATGGTGGCATGCCGACATTATGGGCAACCTGTATTATTACCAGATAAAAGGTGAGATATACAATGAATCATTTGATAATACAAGCTTAAACTGGGGTTCGAGATTTAATAACTCATTTAAAGTAGCCGAATTTACCCATATTCAATTGACCGGAAATTATGTAAGTCCTTCGGTTTCGGCACAAGGGAAGCGATATGGATATTATATGGTGAATGCCGCTGTGAAACAGGAGTTCTTTAAAAGAAAGCTTTCCCTTACATTGTCAGCCCGCGATTTATTCGGTACCGCAGTTTTTGAATCGATTGATGAAGGACCTTATTTCAGCAACTATTTTTACGCAAAAAGAAATGCACCTATGGTATCCTTATCGGTTTCATTCAAAATCAATAATTATAAGATCAAAAGAAATCCGACCAGCGAAGGTTTTGATACTGACGAAGAGTTTTAGTGTCGAAAGGCCAATTTTTGAATATCTTTTTATTATTTCCTCAATTTTACTTTCTTTTCTTATTTAGTTAAATCATTGATTATCTGATTTATAAAAAATGATTGGGTATTTTTGTTTATTTATTTTATGTTTTTATTAAACAAAATCGTGATTGTGGATGTTTATATCACTGTAAACACTTAAACATAAAATTTAAACAAAAAAATCATGAAAACTATTAAAAACTTTAACTACGTAATTTTACTGGCCCTCGCAGGTCTCTTTATGATCACCTCTTGTAACAAAGATGATGATACAACCCCACAAAATATGCCCGAAGCAGATAAAAGCATCGTGCAGATTGCCACCACAACAGACGATTTCAGTATTCTGACAGAAGCGCTTGTGAAGGCGGATCTTGTTTCAGCCCTTGAAGACGCTGGCCCTTACACGGTTTTTGCACCAACGAACGCTGCTTTCAACATGCTATTTAATCAATTGGGCGTAAACGGCATTCAGGATATTCCTGCCGAAACGCTGAAACCCATCTTATTGTATCATGTAGTTGCTGCGCAAGCGCAATCAACTGATATTTCAACCGGTTACTACGAATCTTTAAACACAAGTTCGGCAGACAACAAAGCAGTTAAACTGTACATTCAGGCAGACAGCCAGAAAGCCGCATTAACCCGTGGAACTGATGCAGAGACTGGCGAAATTAAGTCTAAATTAGCTCAACGTGTAATGATCAATGGAAGCACCAGTGTAGTTACCGCTGATGTAAGAGCTTCTAACGGAATTATACATGTGATTGACAAAGTTTTACTGCCTCCAACAGTTGTTGACTTTGCTATCTCCAATCCATCTTTCAGCATATTGGTTGAAGCAGTTGTAAAAGCAGGTTTGGTTGACGCGCTAAGTGCAGCAGGTCCTTTCACAGTATTTGCTCCCACAAATGATGCCTTCGAAACCCTTTTCGCTCAACTGAATGTATCGGGAATTGCTGACCTTTCAGCAGAAGCGCTAACGCCAATTCTGTTGTACCACGTGCTTGGTGATAATGTGATTTCATCAGAAGTGGCAAAAGGCAGCGTTCCTACTTTAAACACCGAGGCTATGATCGATATTGACATCATGAACTCAAAAGTAATGCTTAACGGAAATACCACTGTGGTGGCTGTAGATGTGCAGGCAGCAAATGGTGTGATCCACGTAATTGATAACGTACTACTCCCATAAACTTTTCATAGGTTTGTTTTTGGTTGAGCCATCTTCTTCGGAAGG
>JAZBOW010000133.1:0-6927 GCA_036351335.1 Bacteroidales bacterium
CCAAAGCTCATAAAAATTGTTAATTTTGTTTATATATGATCGCCAGATGCAATAATAGTTGATATCCTGCATTCATTCAAAACACAAAAGTAATTAAGAAATGGCTAAAGTTAGAATCTTATGGGCTGATGATGAAATTGATCTGCTCAAACCTCATATTATATTTCTGGAAGAAAAGGGTTATGATGTGGATGCAGTGAATAGTGGTGACGAGGCTATTGACCTGCTCAGTGAGAATACATACGACATCGTTTTCCTTGATGAACAAATGCCGGGATTGAGTGGTATTGAAACACTTGAGAAAATGAAAATCACCAACCCGAACCTTCCCATTGTAATGATCACCAAGAGTGAGGAAGAAACCATCATGGAAGATGCCATCGGTTCAAACATTGCCGATTACTTAATAAAACCGGTGAAGCCCAGCCAGATATTGCTATCACTGAAAAGGAATCTTGATAACAGGAAACTGTCTGAAGAGAAAGCCACCATGTCGTACCAGCAGCAATTCAGGCAGATCAGTATGCGGATGATGGACCGTATGAATTACAGCGATTGGGTGGATATTTATAAAGAACTGGTAGCTTTTGAAATTAAGCTTGAACGGTCGGATGATGAAGGTATTATCGAGGTGCTGAATATGCAGAAAAAAGAGGCCAATAGCAATTTTGTAAAATTCTACCAGAAACATTATAAGGATTGGCTCACGGGTCAGGCGGAAGAAAAACCCGTGTTGTCGCATACGCTAATCAAGGAAAAAGTAATTCCTATTCTTGATACCAAGAAAAAAGTATTCCTCTTGCTGATTGACAATTTACGTTTCGACCAGTGGAAGGCTATACAACCCATTATAGAACAATATTTCAGGGTAAAAAATGAAAGTGTGTATTACAGCATTTTACCCACTACAACCCAGTATGCCAGAAATGCACTGTTTTCCGGATTGATGCCAAATGAAATCAAAAAGCGTTTTCCGAATTACTGGAAGGAAGAAGATGAAGAGGGCAGCAAGAACCAGTTTGAAGAGGAATTATTAATGCAGCAACTCAAAATGAACGGCAGAAATGTAAAAGTTTCTTATAATAAGGTGCTGAATTTAAATGCCGGTAAAAAATTGTTTGAAAATATTTCCAATCTTACTGATAATGATTTGAATGTGATTGTCTACAATTTTGTAGATATGCTTTCACATGCACGCACTGAAATGGAAATTATTCGTGAGTTGGCTGATGACGAACCGGCTTATCGTTCATTGATGGTTTCGTGGTTTGAGCATTCGTCCCTGTTTGATATTATCAAATACCTGTCAAACCAGCAAATTGAACTGATCATTACCACAGATCATGGATCAATCAAGGTGTCCGATCCGGTAAAAATACTGGGCGACCGGAATGTAAATTCCAATTTGAGGTATAAATTCGGAAAAAGCCTTGCGTACGAAGAAAAGGAAGTGTTCGAAATGAAGAACCCTGAAGAATATTACCTGCCGAAAGTGAACGTAAGTACCCGCTTTGTATTTACCCGAAACGACGAGTTTTTTGCATACCCCAACAATTATAACTATTATGCGAAGTATTATCGTAACACATTCCAGCATGGTGGCTTATCAATGGAAGAAATTTTGATTCCTTTTGTAACTTTATCGCCAAAATAAATACATGAAAAAACAGTTTGTGGTAATAAGCATTAGCGGACTCAATGTTGTCGCGAAAGAGATGTTGGACTTTATTTCAGACCATAAAATTGTGGCTATCGAAGGAAAAATGGGTGCCGGAAAAACGACACTTATAAAGTCATTTTGTGATGCACTTGGTGTTGAAGAAACAGTGAGCAGCCCAACCTTTTCTTTAGTGAATGAATACATGGATGCAATAGGAGACAGCATTTACCATTTTGATTTCTATCGTATTAAAAAACTGGAAGAGGTGTACGATATTGGTTATGAAGAGTATTTTTATAGCGACAAATACTGCTTCATTGAATGGCCTGAAATGATTACGGAATTGTTACCTGAATCGCATGTAAAGGTTCAAATAGAGGTTGGTGAAAATGAAGAGCGCATTTTTACTTGCGAATCCTAATATGGGTTTCTCAAAATCATTTCTTCACTTAATCGTGTGATATAATCACTACTTTCAGGACCCAGATTAAACAGCAGATCTACAACGCTGAGGTTTGCGATAAAACCATGTTTTGTATCGAATACTTGCGTGTATTTTGAGAAACTGCCGATAAGAGGTGGCTTTTTGGGTGAGAGCTTTTCACGGTAATCTATTGCATCCGGAATTCTTACATAATCCTCTGACAGTTGAATGGATGTTTTTATATCAAATAGCTCACAGAAATACCCGATTAAAACCAAATCGAATTCTAATAGTGAGTTATGCGAACCATTATAAAACACTTTCAATTCATCTTTATAGTAAAGAAAATATGGGGATGAGCGATAGGCTGATTCTATAGCCCGCCAGTGCTTCACAAACCATTGATCCTTATTGAATATTTTGATGTCAGAAGTTTTGGATTGGTTGCCATTTGGCTTACTTACCGGAATAACGAGAGCTGTTTTGCCTTTTTCTGTATAAATCTCACATCGGTTCCTGTAGGTTTGTTTCGGGTATGTTTCGTGCTGTTCAATACATGCATTACCAGCCTTTTTTAACAATGCAAAATAAGAAATCGAAGGAAGATAAGCGGCAGGTAATATAAGAGTATGTTGTTGAATCACCTGACAAAAATAAAAAAAGGCTGCAAGTTCATTACAGCCTTTATATAGTGTATTCCGTTTTTTAATTTTTACCTGCTAAAAGCACATCTGAGATAGCTTTTTCAAGGCTTTCCTTTGGTAGTGCACCCATAGCCATTTGTGGCTGTCCTTCTTTCGGGCAAAACAAAAGTGAAGGAATGCTCCTGATGCCAAAAGCACCGGCAAGTTCTGTTTGCTCCTCTGTATTTACTTTATAAATATTGATTTTTCCATCGTATTCTTTAGCAAGTTCTTCAAGGATCGGAGACACAATTTTACAGGGTTGACACCAGTCTGCATAAAAATCGATTATGCAGGGCAGGTCGCCTTCAAATTTCCAATCTTTGTTTACTTCGTAGTTAAATACCTTTTCGTGAAAAGTTTCTTTTGTTAAATGTTCCATTTCTATTTATTAATTAAAAAGTGTGTATTATTTCGTTTTTAAAAGTTCATCTTCAATGATCTTTTTGTATTGCTCTTTCGGCAGCGCGCCGGCTTGCATCATGGGTCTGCCTTTCACAGGGGAAAATAAAACTGATGGAATGCTTCTCACCTGAAACACCTGGGCCAGTCTTTTTTCTTTATCTGTATCTATTTTATAGATTTTTACTTTTCCTTCATATTCAACTGCCAGATCATCCATGATGGGAGCCACCATTTTACAGGGCTTACACCAGTCGGCATAAAAGTCAATCACACAAGGCACATCACCTTTATAAACCCATTCCTGAGGGTTGCTTTCAAAATCCCATACCTTCTCAATAAAAGTATCATAAGTTAAGTATTCGGGTTCGGCAGTTGCCTCAGATGATTGTTTGTCCGATGTGTTCTCATTTTCAGTTACCACGATCTTATTCTCATCCTGGTTTCCTTTTAGGTTGTTACAACCGTAAGATGACATTAAGAGAACAGAGAAAAAGATCAATCCTAATTTTTTCATAATCAAATAATTATTTTTTATTACAATAATTTTTCGCAAAAATATAAATTTTTATATAGCGCTTTAATATCACTTTGTTAATTTTGTCAAAAATTATACCATCATCTGATATATTGGTATTGTTTAGAAAATAACATGACAAAAACGAAAAACGATATAAGTTCAGTATTGAAAAGTTTCAAGAAGCTTTATCCAGATGAAGAAGATTGCCTTGCTTTATTATCAGAAAAAAAGTGGCATGATGGTTTTGTATGTAGAAAATGCGGAAACACTAATTATTGCAAGGGAAAGAAACCTTTTTCGCGGCGATGTACAAAATGTAAAACAGAAGAGTCGGTGACCTCTAATACGCTTTTTCATCACTGCAGAATACCCTTATCAGAAGCTTTTGAAATAACCATTTTAAATTGCCTGTTTCCTGACATATCGTCATATGAATTGAGTCGAAACATGGAAAAGCGACATATGACCTGTTACCATTTTCAAAAGAAAGTAAAAGCCTGCCTTGAAAATAAAAAACAAGATAAAATATTAAAAGAAGTTCTTGACGAGATCTATAAAAAGATGTCATAAAAAAAAGCACGGTCATTTCTGACCGTGCTATTATGAATTTTTTTTGGGTGAATTATTTTAATACCACCTTTTTGTCAACTTTTCCTTTGTCGCTAATAATGCTTAAAATATAAACGCCTTTCGGATAATTAGTCATATCAAAACTTTGCTGGTAACGACCAGTAAAACCTTTACGAATCTCACTTTGAATCTTTTGTCCGTTCAGGTTCAGTAGTTGAACCTCCAGCACTTCGCTTTTTTCAATGTCAAAACTTACATTTAATAGATTGCTGGTTGGGTTCGGATAAATGCTGAGATTGTCATACTCAAAGTTTTCTTCTATGCCCACACCGTCAACAGCGTAATCAAACGACCAGCCTTCATCTTTAATGGTAGCATTTGTACTCCATGTAATGAATACCATATCGGTTTCAATTTCCAGATACCCGGGCAATGTATTACCTGAATATTCGCCAATTACATTTTGATTGCCATCATAAACTGTGATCACATCTTTGTTTTCTTCAGTTTGAAATTCTGTAAACTCAATATGATAGTTAACTCCTTCCGGATGCTGAATAATATAAATACAAGTGGTTTGATTGTTATAATGGAATGTGCCACTACCATCTGTAACTGTTCCGCTCGGGTCGGTATAAAACTGCTGTGCCTGGCAATAGGTAGGTGCATGTGTATTGTATTCAGCTTTAAAACCTTCACCTGTTCCTGTCGAAGTAAACGTGATCAGCATTTGGTTACCGGTTGAATTGATTGTGCTTGGCAATTCATCTCCTGAAAATTCGCCTAGCATTGCATCGCTCGTCGAACCACCATCATATATCCTTATATAATCAGTAGAAGCTGTGTTAAACTGAATAAATTTTAAGGTAATATGTGTGATGGAATCAGTTTCAGTTTGAGGGTCAATTAACCAACTGGCATCCATGCCTGATGGATAATCTTCCGCAGGGCCACTGCCATCGGTAAATGATCCTGACACGGACGTGAGTGAAGTTTCGCCTGTTGCAATATAAGGATAATCAGGGTCTTCAGGAATAATGTTGTAAACCATAGCTTGCGAGATATAAAATCCGCCAACTTCTGATAATGAGTACCAGCCGTTATTGCTACCGCTCCAACCAAAGTTAAAATGATAGTAATTATCTCCTTCATAACCGTCTAAGCCAAAGGCATGACCGCCATTATCAATGTCTCTTCCTGAATAATAGATGGGTTGCAGGTTGTCCAGATTTCCCTGGATCATATTTTCCCATGTGGATTGTGAATAATTACCTTTTTGCACATACTGGCAGACATTGTCAAAATTAAAATAAGTCTCCAAGGCATAAGGAACATCCTGGCTGAAAGCACCTGATCCGTCACCTGAAAAACCCATGTCAACGGATACTGCTGCGTGGTAGCCAATTTTGGCGATTTCCCATGGGTTTCCATTGTCAATCTCATCCTGCATAGCATCGTAGTCGTAATAGGCTTCGCTATAATTCACACTTTGGGTACCGTAAGGATAAATATAATAGGAATGAGACCCGCTTCCTTGTAGTGGGTATCTCCAGTAGTGCATAATCATTACCATGGCAGTTGCAACGCAACCTACATAAACGTGTCCGCCCGGACCAGAAGCATCTTCAGGACATAAAATATTATATGGAAAATCCTGGTTCCATGTAGAAGTTAACAAAGGTTCAGTTTGGTCGCGGTTTCCCCTGTATGCTAACAATGAGCTAGGTTCACTATTTAAATAATAGTCCCACTGACTCAGAATTTCGCTATCAGCTTTTATGTTGTTTTCACGGATGTAGTTAATTTGATCCGTAAAATGCTGTAAATAGCTTTTTACATTATAGTCCTGATATTCTCTGGAAATAAACTGTCCGGTATAGTTATAACCCAATACGGGCACCATAGCATCGTCACCTGCAATCAGTATCCAGCCATCGGCTAGGTTGATAACGTAATAGGCATTGTCAACTTTTGTAATGTCAACAATAGAAATATCGTGGTAGTCAATACCTGAATTAAACACGTTCGATCTTTCGTAAAAGAAGTTTACAGCCACTTTTTCTGCTTGAGCCTGGTTTACATCTTTTGCTAAGATGCTAAAGGATAATGCGAAAAAGATGATAAATGTGAGTAAAATTTTTAATTTCATTATTTAAGATATTTAAAGTTACGATTCATTGAACGGCAAATATAGGAATAAAAATAATTTATGGAGAGAAGGTTTATGACTGATTAGTACTTTTTTATGTTAATTCGAACTATTACGTTCCTTATCTTTGCCGGATAATCTTGCGTTTTTAAATACTATTTTATGCTGATTGAAAATATTTCCCACCTGGTTCAGGTTGAATATGCCCCCTTAAGTAAATTAAGAAAAGGTGCTGAAATGTTGCATCTCAATGTAATAGAAAACGCTTTTTTATACGTTGAAAGTGATAAAATTGCAGGGTTTGGTAAAATGGATGAGTTGCCAGACGCGATGAAACATATAGTTGCAGATGATCGAATGGATGTAACCGGCAGGATGGTATTTCCTTCTTTTGTCGATTCACATACCCATCTGGTTTATCCTACATCACGCGAAGCGGAATACATTGATAAAATAAAAGGGCTTTCTTATGAGGAAATTGCCAAAAGGGGCGGGGGTATCCTTAATTCAGCCCGGAAG
>JAZBOW010000134.1:0-5196 GCA_036351335.1 Bacteroidales bacterium
ATAACAGCATCCCAAAAAAGGTGCCATTACCGGATCTAAATCATCTGTTCAATTATAAAAGGTAGGATTGTATGAAAGAAAAAATGGCATGCTTACCGGGTGGCGGCAAGTCCTGTTCAGAAATTGTAATATTGGATAATACCGATGTGGTTTCGATGGTATTTAATAGCAGCGCTGCTGCGAACAATTCCAGTTCAACCTGATCGTGGTCGAAAGTATCAATCGAAAAAACGTAATCTGCATGAAACTGAATGGTCTGTGTTTCTTCGTCGCAGCAGTTGCATACATCGGCACAACACGATTCAGGTTCACCAAATATAGAAAACGAAAACAATTCACCACCAGAATAGTGCTTGTTAATCGTAAATCCCAGTGTTATAACTGTGAAAACAAGTGTGAATAATATGTGAATGGTTTTCTTCAAAAACGCAAGTCTTATCTTTACAAAAGTATCATCAATAATAGTGCTTAAGTATGTAAAAAAGCTATTTTAACTAAATTTTAACATATTGTGATTCAGAGAATACTATCATCTATATGATCTACTAACACAATTAAGGCTACAAAGGAATGACAATATTAGATGATCATTATTACGTAATTTTTTAAAAGTGTTACATTATTTTTGGATAAACAGAATCCTTTGAAATTTAACTTTATCAATTGGTTTTCTGTTTTTTATCTGAATTTCTTAAACATTGTAAGGATTATTCTAATGATTTTTTAAACTGGTTTGGGAGGTATTGCACACTGCTATAGCCTGTCTGGTTAGCAATTTCACTTTTTGTAAGTTCATCATAAATCAATAATTCCTTTACTTTTTCAATTAGTTGCAAGATGATATTCTACTCAATTGCATGCCTTCAACTGAAGAGAAAAGGTTGCTCAGATATATATTGTCATATCCAAGTTATTCAGTAAGATGGCTTAAGAATTTGACGTTTCATTCAGGTTCATCCACATAATGGATACAATTGTTCACTTCCGTCCTTATACTTTCAATTAACTTGCTTTTTTTGGCATCTATTAATTTAAATGTTGTCAATGGTTTTTTAAACATACACCAGATGTGATTTCTGAAATGTGCTGATCAATGTATTCGTTAAGGTTGAGACTTAACTTTAATGAAGATAATGCTTCCGGTTATTACCAAACAAAGAAGTTTCAATTTAATATCGATATGAAGTGATTAAAAACAATTAGCCTGCAAAACACCTGCAAACAAAAAAGCCACCCTATTTGGAAAGGTGGCTTAAATGCTTTCAAGTCAGAGGTTTGACTATCGTGGGAGTTACTGGATTCGAACCAGTGACCCCCTGCTTGTAAGGCAGGTGCTCTGAACCAGCTGAGCTAAACTCCCAATATTGTATGAACTTTTTCGCTTAAGTCAGAAAAACTGGTTTTCTTCCGGCTTTTAAAAGCGAGTGCAAATATACACCTATATTTTTTCCAGTCAACTAAATTTTAAAAAAATTTGCCCTGCCACGAATCTCTTCGTTCCAGTTCCTTTTCAATAGCTACATTGATCTGGTCGTTTCTGATCAATCCCCAGCCCGGACCGGCCAGGAAACGTGGTGGCACTTCACCCGCAAATCGCTCAATGATAAATTCAGGGTTCAGCCTTTCGGTAAAACGAATGATGAAGTCGATATAATCGTTAAAAGAAAACAGATCATAGTCATCAGGGTTTTTCTTATAATCTTTCGCCATCGCCGTACCTTCCACAATCTGCAACTGGTGGAACTTAACCGAATTCAATGGCAGCGATGAAATTTCTTTCGCGGATTCCAGCATCATTTCACGGCTTTCGCCCGGTAAACCGAAAATGAAATGAGCACCTGTGTTCAGCCCGAATTCTTTTGTGAGACGGATGGCTTCGACTGATTCCTCGTGTGTATGCTGCCGGTTGATCCGTTCAAGGGTTTCATTGTAAACACTCTCAAGGCCATATTCGATGGTGATGTAATGGCTTTTGGATAGTTCACCAAGGTATTTCAATTTTTCCCGGTCAACACAATCGGGTCGGGTGCCGATCACCAGGCCAACCACTTCAGGATAGGAAAGTGCCGATTCGTATAAATTCTTCAGGTGGTCGAGGGGTGCATAAGTATTGGAATAGGGCTGAAAGTACACCAGGTAATTTTTCGCCCTGCGGTATCTTACTTTGTGAAATTCGATGCCTTCTTCTACCTGTTGGGCTATCGACTTGTTCGGGTCGCAGTAGGAGGGATTGAATGCATCATTATTACAGTAGGTACAGCCTCCGCGGCCTTTGCTGCCATCCCTGTTGGGGCATGTAAACCCGGCATCCACACTGATCTTCTGAACCCGTTCTCCGAAAAGATTCTTGAAATAAGGCGCATAGGCATTGTAGCGTCTGTTGTGTTGCCAGGGATATTGCATAGTGCCAGCAAAAATAGTGATATTAAAAAAGGGATTGAAAATGAATTCAATCCCTTTTTAAGATTCTTTAATTATTTATTATTTGGATACTCTTTCAAGCCATTTTAACATAAAGAGCATCATGGTCATCGAAACAAGACAAACGCCTACAAATACACCCCATGTAATCCATAGCGGGATATGTGTATACAATATGGCACCAATGAATAATAACTGGTTACCCAGCGCTGTAGCGCCAAGCCAGCCGCCCTGCATTAGGCCCTGGTATTGCGGAGGTGCTACTTTTGACACGAAGGCAATTCCAAGCGGACTGATGAATAATTCAGCAACAGTCAGAATAAAATAGGTACCAAGTAATAAGAGCGGTGTAATTTTCTGAACATCATCCAATGGTGTACCTCCCAAATCGGGATTAATAGTAGAATACAGCGGAAGTCCAACCGAACTTAATGACATTAATAAGTATGCTGATGCGGCAATGAACATACCAATAGCAATCTTTTTAGGTGTGGAAGGTTCGATCCCTTTGTTCTTCAGCCAGCCAAAAAGACCAACAATAATAGGCGTTAAGAAAACAACGAAGAACGGGTTCATGGCCTGGAATGATTCAACTGATAAATTCCAGCCGGCAAACTCCAATAGGGTATAATCGCGGGCAAAAAATGTAAGGGTTAATCCATTTTGATGGAAGGAAAACCAGAAAAAGATCACAACTCCGTAAACAGCCAACAAGGCATACATGCGCTGCCTGACTTCTTTAATATCCATTTCTTTTACCTGGTGAGGGTTGCCTGAATCATCTGTTTTAACAGCAGCATGAGCCGGATCGGGGAAACGTTTTTTGTTCGCTATGTATATAATAAACGAAATGGCCATGGCGAGAATAGCAACACCAAAGGCGTAATGAAAACCTTCCGTAAAAATATTCAAGTAATTATTGGCGAAAGCCGTCATGTCTGTCACGGGTGTGCCACTGATAGTAGCTTCGTTTGCCCATGCTTGAAACTTATCGACTGACTGAGACGAAATTGTACCATTAAGGTGCGCGTGACAAAGTGAAGGTAATTCAGCATTGTAAAGAAAATCATTTTGCTTCAGCCACCATGTTCTGATACCGGGTGCAATAAATGGAGCTACCACAGCGCCTACATTGATGAACATATAAAAGATCTGGAATCCGGAGCCCCGTTTTTCATCACTATAATTACCACGGTCATACATCTGGCCCACCAGAGCCTGTAAATTCCCTTTAAAAAGGCCATTACCAAAAGCAATGACAAATAATCCTATCAGCGAATAAGTCAAAAACAATGTTTGATTGGGTACAGGTGTAGGTGTTGGAATAGACATAACTAAATAACCTACTGCCATTAACACCAATCCCATTAGGATCGTGCCCTTGAAGTTTTTGGTTTTATCAGCAATAACTCCCCCAACTAAAGACAGAATATAAATCAATGCATAAAAAGTTGCATAGATGTAACCGGCATTCTCCCCGGATAAGCCAAATTTAGCCTGAAGAAACAATACTAAGATTGCCATCATGGTGTAAAAACCAAAGCGTTCACCCATATTAGCAAGTGCCGCTGCAATCAATCCTTTTGGATGTCCTTTAAACATAATGATTGTTTTTAGTTATTAAAAATTTCAATGACCGACAAATGTAAATAAAAAACTGAGGGATGCAAATTTCCTGATTTCGAGTTATTGACATATTTTGTTGATAATCAATCCATGTGCACTTTTATTCTTCGTTTGCAATTGTAATTTTAGAACGATTCCAAATATTTAATAAATCGGGTGTAATTTTATAAAGTTAAAATCGTCATACCAATAGAATGACCTCAGAAGAATTTAAAAACAATCTGATGCCATTAAAGAACAAAATGTTCAGGCTGGCATTCAGGCTATTGTCGAACCGGCAGGAGGCTGAAGATGCCGTGCAGGAAACCTACCTGAAAATATGGAACATGCGTAACGATCTGAAGAAATATAACAATGTGGATGGACTGCTGATGACCATGACCAGAAATTTGTGCCTCGACAAATTAAAAAGCAAGAAGAACAAATTTTCAAGTCTGGACATACGAGTTAATGCAGCTGACACAATTAATCCTCAAAGACAGTCAGAAATTGCAGATGATGTCCATCATGTAAAACAACTGATCAACAAGCTCCCCGAACAACAAAAAACCATCATCCAACTGCGCGATGTGGAAGGGTATGAATTTGATGAGATTCTGAACATCACCGGATTCGATTTAAACTATGTCAGGGTAAATCTTTCGCGGGGCAGAAAGAAAATTAAAGAAGAAATACAAAAAATCCATAGCTATGAAACTACATGAAATTGAACAGCTTATCGAGAAGTTTTATAATGGAGAAACGAGTCTGGCGGAAGAAGAAATGTTAAAGGATTATCTGAACCAGGACACGTTTCCGGAACAATTCATGGCTGTCAAAGAACACTTCAACTTTCTTAAAAACGAAAATGAACTCGAATTAGATGATGCTTTTGATGAAAAGATCTTACAGCTGATAGATACAGAAAAGGTGCAGTCAATTTCATTAAAAATATGGACCTACCGACTGAGTGGTGTGGCAGCAGCTATATTGATATTTGTAATGGTTTGGTTCGGAACCGACTTATTACAGCCCAAAGAAGTATATGGTACTATTTCCGATCCATCGCTTGCATTTCTGGAAACAAGAAAAGCAATGGACGAGGTGTCAAAAAAAATGAATAAAGGTTTGCAGCCAGCCGAAAAAACGGTTCAGAAAATTGATAAGAAT
>JAZBOW010000135.1:0-8013 GCA_036351335.1 Bacteroidales bacterium
CCGGACCTGTCAGGCATCCCGGAATTCGACATCGATTTCCCGAAAAGCGATTATAAAATTACAACCACACAAAACACAGTTGAGCAGGCTGGTGGTGCTATTGTTACCAATTGGATACTGCAAGGCAAAGATGAAAATGGACCGTTTCTGTATTATGTCGCACATAATGAACTTTCGGGCGCGCTAAAAACCCAAACCGAAAATAATCCTTCCGCGCTCAACACGGCTTTTGAAGCTGCGATCAGGGGCTCGGCGGATAAACTGGGCGCTGCTGACTATACTTTTAAACACATTAAACTTGGCAATTATCCGGGGATGGAATCCGTTTGCAAAGTTTTTAATGGACAAGGCATGCTAAAAAGCCGGGTGTATAAAATTGACGATAGTTTTATGATGGTAAGCGCCGGCGGTAGACAAATTGATACAACTTCTGTAAACACATTTCTGAATTCTTTTCAGCTTAAAAAATAAGGCAAACCTGATTTATCCGTAAAACAATGATGGGCTATAAAACCATACAAATCAAACTGCCAACTGATTATTCAGATGATACGATCCTGCAGGCAATCCGAAAGCAGTCAGGCTTGCAGGATTTTACATTCAGGATCGAAAAGAAAAGTCTGGATGCTCGGAAAAAGAACCACATCCATTGGTTGGTGAGCCTTATTGTCTCTTCGGAACAAATCAATGGCGAGGTATATGAGCCACCCGCCTCCCTGAAGATTCCTTTTAAAAAGCGAATCGAAAAGGTAATTGTAGTGGGAAGCGGCCCGGCTGGATTTTTTGCAGCCCATGTATTGCAGTTGGCGGGTTTCCAGGTAACGATCATTGAGAGAGGTTCAGAAGTTGCGGAAAGAGGTAAAGCGATTCAGAAATTGGAAAGTCATGGCAAATTTACGGCCCATAACAATTATGCTTTCGGTGAAGGTGGTGCTGGTACTTTCTCAGATGGCAAGCTCACATCACGGTCAAAACACATTTCTGCCGAAAGGCGTTTTATTTTATCAGAATACGTGAAAGCAGGCGCTCCCGAAGAAATTTTGTACATGGCGCATCCGCATGTGGGAACTGATAACCTGAAAATTGTGGTGAGCAACCTGCGAAAGCAATTCCAGGAAAATGGCGGCACCTTCTTATTTGATACGAAACTGGAAGATATTCAAGTAAAAGGAGCGAAGGTTAAAAAGATCATTTGCAATACCGGGGAGATGGAAGCTGATCACATCTTTTTTGCCACGGGCCATTCTGCTTACGATACCTATCGCATGCTGATCAACAGAGGGGTGTCGTTCCGAACTAAAAATTTCGCCATCGGCCACCGGATTGAGCATCCGCAAAAGCTGATCAACCAGGCGCAATGGGGAACGGAATACTTGCCGGGCGTGAAAGCAGCCGAATACCGCTTGTCGACGAAAACAAAATCGGGTTTGCCTGTGTACACCTTTTGTATGTGTCCGGGCGGAAATGTTGTGCCGGCTGCCGCCTTCGAACAAAAGAGCGTGGTAAATGGCATGAGCTACTACCGGCGTGATGGCGGATTCTCTAATGCCGGATGTGTGGCTGGGGTGCATCCTGATATGTTGCTGGGGCACACGTGTACCCCTCTCGAAATTTTGGACTGGATGGATGCACTTGAAGCGAGCTATTATGCATTCACAAACAGCTATATTATTCCGGCGAACAAAGCAATTGATTACATGAAAAAAAGGGAAAGCAGGGACTTGGGAACAGGAAGCTACCCGCTTGGATTGCAGGCGGCACCATTGTATGATATGATCCCTGAAAAAGTGCAAAAAGCCCTTACAGAAGGTCTGGCCGATTTCAGCAGGAAACTGATAGGTTTTGAACAGGGTATTTTAATGGGATTGGAAAGTAAAACTTCTTCTCCCGTGCAGGTTATCCGCGAACGAAATGGAAAATGTGAAGGTTTCGATAACCTCTATTTTATAGGAGAAGGTAGCGGCTATACCGGGGGCATCATCTCCAGCGCGGCTGATGGTGTAAAATGTGGGTTAGATTTAAGCTATATATTAGCTTAGATTTCAGAACTAAAATAGGCAACGACAAATACCATCTGTTATTAAAAATGAATTTAGATTAGTCTTTTTCGTCTGAACCAATAAAAAAATAATGCATATTTAACTAAACTTAAAATCACGATGTATGCCTGATAATTTGCACCTTGGTCTTGATATCGGATCTATTTCTATTAATACAGTATTAATGGATGACCAAAGAAATATTATCGAAAATCGCTATAATTTCTGTCAGGGTAAGCCATTCTCCTTATTAAAGGATTTATTGACTGAAATACACGCAAAATATGCTGATAATCCAATACAAACAATTGCGATTACAGGCACTGGCGGCAAATTAGCAGAGGAATTAATTGGTGGTCATTTTGTAAATGAAATAATTGCCCAGTCAGCTTCGGTAGCGAAACTCTATCCTGAAGTAAAAACAGTGATGGAAATGGGGGGTGAAGACTCTAAACTAATTATTATGCATTCGGATGAAGAGCATGATACAAGCCGCCTTTCCGACTTTACCCTCAACAATATTTGTGCTGCAGGAACAGGATCATTCCTTGACCAGCAGGCTAAACGGATTGGTGTTTCAATTGAAAATGAATTTGGTGAACTAGCCCTGAAATCAGAAAAGCCACCCCGCATTGCCGGTCGGTGCAGCGTGTTCGCTAAAAGCGATATGATCCATCTTCAACAAATAGCAACACCGGTCCACGATATCGTCGCCGGTTTGTGTTTTGCTGTGGCCCGTAATTTTATCAGTAGCATGGGCAAAGGAAAAAAGTTTGACTTCCCGATTATTTTCCAGGGAGGCGTAGCTGCAAATGTCGGTGTTGTTCGTGCATTTAGGGAGTTACTTAAAGCCGAAGAAGGGGATTTGATCATTCCTGAACATCACGCATCAATGGGAGCAATTGGTGCTTTGTATCATGTGTTGGATCAAAAAAATGCAAGTCCAAATCCGTATCAGGGCCTGGAAAATCTAAACGATTACCTAAAAGGAAACCATGCGAAAAGTGATTATCAGGAAGCTTTAACAAAGTCAGCGGCAAAATATGATAAAGATGTGCATCCGATCCCAAAAGAAATTGACAAACTGGATGTGTATCTGGGGCTTGATATTGGCTCATTAAGCACAAACGTAGTGCTTATTGATGAAGAAAATCATGTGATAGCCCGGCGGTATTTACCAACAGCCAGTAAACCTCTTGAAGCCATTCGGAGAGGCATGTCAGAGATTGCTGAGGAAATTGGAGACCGGGTGAATGTAATTGGAGCAGGAACTACCGGCTCAGGACGTTACCTTACCGGTGATTTTATAGGTGCCGATGTTATCCGTAACGAAATTACTGCCCAGGCTACTGCTGCAATCGCTTATGATTCAACAGTTGATACTATTTTCGAAATTGGCGGCCAGGATTCAAAATATATCAGTATTGATCAGGGTGTAGTGGTTGATTTTGAGATGAATAAAGTATGTGCTGCCGGAACCGGGTCATTTTTAGAAGAACAAGCTGAAAAACTTGATATCAACATTGTTGAGGAGTTTGGAAAGTTGGCACTTGAATCAGAAAGACCGGCTAAACTTGGAAACAGGTGTACAGTTTTTATAGAATCGGATCTGAACTCGCAGCAGCAGAAAGGCGTTCAGAAAGATAACCTTATTGGGGGTCTGGCTTATTCCATCGTAGAAAACTACATTCAAAAAGTAGTGAGAAAGAAAAGAATTGGTGACCACATTTTTTTCCAGGGCGGCGTTACAAATAACCAGGCAGTTGTTGCTGCTTTTGAAAAAGTAACCGGGAAGAAAATTACCATACCACCTCATTTTGATGTAACCGGCGCAATCGGTGCAGCCATTCTCGCAAGAGATTCAATGGCTGAAGGGCAGCAAACCCGTTTTAAAGGATTTGATATCAGTAAGATTCCATATACAGTTGATAAATTTACCTGTAAATCATGCGCTAATATGTGTGAGATCAGGCGGGTTCAGATTGAGGGAGAAGCAAAGCCACTATATTATGGTGGCCGGTGTGAGAAATGGGAAATTGAAGACCGCAAAGGTAAAGGTGAGGGTATACCAAACCTTTTCGAGGAAAGAAACGAAATGCTGATCAATGGATTTGTTGAAGAACCAAAAGATGATAGGATTACCATTGGTATTCCGAGGGCGTTGATGCTTTTCTATCAGCAGTTCCCATTCTGGCGAAAATTCTTTACTGAATTGGGATTCCGCGTTGTTATTTCACCGGAGTCGAACAGCCAACTAATAAAAAAATCACTGGGAATGATCGTCGCTGAAACTTGTTTCCCGGTTGAGCTAATGCACGGACATATTATGGATCTCCTTGAAAAAGGAGCCGATTATGTGTTTACACCATTCATTATTAATGCGAAAGGCGAAAAGGACAATCCTACTAATAACTGCAATTGCCCTTGGGTTCAAACATTCCCGTTTATGGTAAAAGCTGCTATCAATGATGATTCGTTGGTAGACAGGATGCTTATACCTACTTTAAATTTCAAATATTTTGGCAAGGTCTTGAATAAGGAGCTTTCTGATTTTATGCATGAGAAATTTGGAACTTCAAAACGGAAAGTTATACAGGCAATTCAAAAAGCTGACCAGGCTCAAATGGCATTTGAAAACAAAGTCCTTATCAGGGGGCAGGAAGTAATGGATAATCTGCCGGATGATAAAGAAGCCATTGTAATTATTGGCCGGGTATATAATACCGGCGATCCGGCCCTGAACCTGAGCATGGTTGAAAAACTGATTAACCAGGATGTATTGCCCATTCCGCTTGACTATTTGCCTTTAGGAAGTGAACATATCTTAAATGATTATCCTCAGATGTATTGGCCAAATGGACAGAAGATATTGGCGGGTGCACGAATAGTTGCAGGAGATAAAAATCTGCATGCGATATATATGGGTAACTTTAGGTGCGGACCTGATTCGTTTTTATCACATTTTGTCCACGAAGAAATGGCCGGCAAACCATACCTTGAACTGGAAATTGACGAACACAGCGCTGATGCCGGAATGATAACAAGGTATGAAGCCTTTCTTGATAGTCTAAAAGGTTCTCAACAAGTGAAGAAAAGAGAACAAAAAATATATCGGCCCGGTATTATGACCTCATCTCCGTTAAAAGACCGGACGCTTTATTTCCCATACATGTGTGATAGCGCTTATGCCATTGCCGCAGCCAGCCGCAGTTGCGGAATGAATGCGGAAGTATTGCCCATGCAGGGTAAAGTTGACCTGGAACTTGGTCGGAAAAACACATCCGCCAGGGAGTGTTTTCCGATGGTTTGTACTACCGGCAATTTCTTAAAAAAATTATATGATCCTGAAACAGATCCTAAGAAAGCAAGTTTCTTTATGCCTGATCACAATGGACCGTGTAGATTTGGCCAATACAATAAACTTCAGCGTGTTATTTTTGATAAACTCGGTTTTAAAGATGCCGAGATTATTTCTCCAAGTAACGACACAGCCTATGCAGACATCTCCGGCGGACAGGGAACTAAATTCAGATTTACCGCATGGAAGGGATTTGTTGCAGTGGATTTACTCCGTAAATTAAAACAGGAAAGACGGCCTTACGAGTTGATCCCGGGAGAAACTGACAAGGTGTATAAAATTGCGCTTGACAATGTCATCAAGTCATTAGAAAACGGGGCAAAAGACCTTGAAGATGTGTTATACCGGGCGGCTATAAGTTTTGATACAATTGCATTTTCAAATGGCCAACGAAAACCTGTAATTGTTGTTGTGGGTGAAATATTTATGCGGGATAATCCATTCTGCAGCGGTTACCTGGTTGATCGACTTGAAAAATTTGGTGCTGAAACTTTCATTGCGCCATTTTCAGAATGGCTCAGCTATTCCACTTATCGTTATACACGAGATAGTCTTTGGAAAGGAGATTATAAAGGTGTTTTAAAATCGAAGATCCAGGAATTTTCACAAAACCTTTCTGCCAGTAAACTCCACAAAGCTGTTCATGGTTATATTGATGTTGATAAAGACATAAGTGTGAAAGAGATGCTGAATAATTGTGGCGATTATATCCATAAACACTACGACGGTGACCCTGCACTTAACCTCGGAAGTTCAAAACGACTGGCACAGGAAAATGTATCTGGAATCGCAAATATTCTTCCTTTTACTTGCATGCCGGGAACGGTGGTCGCATCCGTTTCTCATAAATTTAAAAAGGATCATAATGAGTTACCTTACGTAAGTATTGCTTACGATGGACAGGAGGATTCCTCCATAGATTTGAGGTTGCAGGCGTTTATGCATCAGGCAAAGGAATATGCTGCACGCCAGGGTTATGACAGATCAGAAAAATGGCATCTGGCCAATTTAGCCAGGAAAGCAATGGGATAAGATATTGTTGTAATTCACTGATGACTCAAATTACTATTTTTAGTTAGCAATAAATAGTTTCTGGACATTTTGAAAATCCTCGCTTACCACCTGTAGTTTATTATGTAGGTGTCAAGTTCTTCAATAGTTGATTCGAAATCAAAAGCGTCATTGATGCGAAAATAGTTACCTACATCCAGGGTAGAGCCGTAAGCATATTTGGCAATCTCCAATCGGTCATCCTCAAAATCAAATAGTTCAACGATTTGGTATACCTGAGATGTGAGTACACAGTTTGCATCAAGTACCTGTTTGGCAATCAGGACCTTGCTGTCAGAAAAATCTTTGGACTCAATCGACCTTTTTGCCATCTGAAAATCCTGATCAGAAATCGGATAAGGACATCCATAATAACCATCATAACCCGGCAATACATAACTTGTTTGTCCGCCGGAATGTACAGTTCCTGTGCTTATTGTAGTAGTTGTGCTTGTGCTGCTTACATTTGTCTCATTGATGTTCATGTTGATGTTCACTCCATTCATATTTGTATTCACATTCACATTGTTGCCAACACCCGGTGATACATTGGTTGTGGTTGTAGTTTGTGTATGAGTTATTGTTGTAGCAGGAGGCGTAACGGAGTATACATGAACAATCTGGTTGGGTGCCGGAGGAAGAGCTTGTGCAATTGGTACTGAATTCTGGAATCGAATTACATATTCACCTTTCTTGTTCTGCTTCAAAACGTAAGTGTATTGGGTATTGCTTTCCTGGAAATAAACAGTTTTGTCAAGATCAGGGATATTATCTTCAAACAATATCTTGAGCTTATAGCTTGGTGCAATCAGGTCGGTGATCATCACATTGGTTTCCGGTTCAGCATTCTGCAATATGCCATTCAGTACAACCTGGAACCTTTCTCCATTCTCAGAGAAAACAATTAAACTTGACTGCTGTGCAAATACTGGAGAAATAAATCCAGCCATAACAATGAATAAAATAATTTTTTTCATAGCAATAGATTTGTATCTTTTAAAGAATAAGTATGCCAAAATTAGTTATTATTCAGTTTTGGCCATACAAATATCCCATATGGAAAAAGTTTAAATAGTTTCAATCGAAACATTTTAAGAAGAATGTAAATCCACTTCGTTTGATTTCACTGTCAATGTGAATACGTAACCGGACTTTTTTACTTTTACACCAAATATTTCGAATGAAGATCCTTGTAACAGGCGCCTCCGGAAATATTGGCTCAGAGCTAATTAAAAGCCTTTCAAAAATTGAAAAAGGTGTGGAGATTTTTGCAGGCGATTTTGATGTGAAACGGGCCCGGAATACCTTAGCTGAATATTCCAATTTATCCTATCAGACATCTTGATTTCAATAATCCCGTAACTTTCGACGAAGCATTAGAAGGTATTGGGATTGTATTTTTACTTCGCCCACCCCAACTAGCAAACGTGGAAAAATATTTCCGCCCATTTTTAAGCAAGGCAAAAGAGAAAGGGATACACAGGGTAATGTTCCTTTCTGTGCAGGGTGTAGAAAACCAGAAATTCATTCCGCATTTCAAATTGGAAAAACTGATCATTGAACTCG
>JAZBOW010000136.1:0-3931 GCA_036351335.1 Bacteroidales bacterium
ATGAGTTTAATAGGTGTCGCTCCATCTTTTACAGTGGTGTCCATTCTGCTACTGGTCATGGGCATCAGCAGTGCGGCTTTTCATGTGCCATCACCTGTGATGATCAAAAAAGTTTCAGGCAGGTTTACCGGAAAAGGCATGAGTTATTTTATGTTCGGCGGTGAAATGGCAAGAACACTCGGACCACTTGTTATTACCGGGGCGGTTTCTTTATGGGGCCTGGAAGGCACCTGGAAATTAATTCCTTTTGGTTTGGTAGCTTCTCTCGTATTATATTTTAAACTTCGGAAAATAAAAATTTCTTCTGACTTAAGAAAAGAAGACAAAAAACCTCAATACTGGTCATCAACAAAAAAACTGATTCCGTTCTTTCTGATACTGATTGGCATCACTTTCTTCCGAGCTATTATGAAGTCTGGCTTAACGGCTTTCCTGCCAACCTACTTTTATACTGATAAAGGCGAAACATTGTGGTTTGCCAATTCAGCCCTGGCTGTCTTTCAGCTGGCAGGAGCTATTGGAACTTTGATGGCAGGTACCCTTTCGGACAGAATCGGGCGAAAAACATCTTTGCTTATCATCAGCATTGTAACACCTTTTCTAATGGCGTTGTTTGTAAGCTCAAGCGGAGTATGGAGTTTCGTTTTCCTATTGCTACTGGGTATTTTTGTTTTTGCACCCGGTCCGGTGCTGATGGCATTGGTGCAGGATGTTTCTAAAGAATTACCTGTTTTTATGAACAGCATTTATATGACCATCAGCTTTGGAACTTCAGCCGTTTCAGTTGTTTTTGCAGGTGTGTTGGGCGATTGGGTGGGTCTGGAACAAACCTATCTTATTTCGGCAGTTATTGCTATTGGTGCCGTTCCGTGTGTGTTGTTTTTAAAATCGAAAAGGGAATAGATTTTTATTTATCCTGATAAATCAACACTTCCTTTTCACCTTCTGAAGTAACAAAACCCCTGTACATTCCTGCAGTATTGAATGTCATTGAAATATGTCCTTCCTTGTCTACTGCAACAATTCCACCATCACCTCCGATGGCTTTCAATTTATTCATAATCACCTCATCGGCTGCTTGCTGAAGTGTCAGGTTCTTGTATTTCATCAATGCTGAAATATCATAAGCCACCACGTTTCTGATAAAATATTCGCCGTGGCCTGTGGCAGAAACAGCACATGTATTATTGTCGGCATAGGTACCTGCTCCAATAATGGGTGAGTCTCCTACACGGCCTTTCATCTTGTAGGTCATGCCACCGGTGGATGTGCCTGCTGCCAGGTTTCCATATTTATCCAATGCCACGGCTCCAACCGTTCCGAATTTATCAATTTTATCTTTGGCCTTAAGATAGCTTTTCCATCGAGATTCCGTAAAAAAATAGGATGTATCAACCATTTCCAAACCTGCTGAAACAGCCAATTCTTCAGCTCCATCTCCCGTTAACAGCACATGGTTGGTTTCCTCCATGACAGCCCTTGCCCCGAGAATGGGGTTTTTGATATGGTGAACTCCCGCAACAGCACCTGCCTCAAGTTGGCTGCCTTCCATTATGGAAGCATCCATTTCATTGATTCCTTCGGCAGTGAAAACCGCTCCTTTTCCGGCATTAAACAGTGGTGAATTTTCCATCACCATGATGGTTGCTGTAATCGCATCCAGACAGGTTCCGCCATCTTTTAAAATATTTTCACCCACCTCCAATGCTTCATTTAGTTTCTTAATGTAAGCAGTTTCGGCTTCAGCGCTCATGTTTTCTTTTAAAATGGTACCCGCTCCCCCATGGATTACAAGCACAAATTCAGGTTTATTTTGAGCATCAGCCGGAGGATTTTCACAGGCATATAAACCAACAAAAAGCAGCAGAAGGATAAACTTAAAAACTTTCATCTTTTTTAATTTAATAAACCTGCAACAAGACTTTTAAAATCATACAACCCAAACATGTCACCAGATGTAATCAGAATCACGATCACAATCACCCACTTGACAAAAACAACCCCTTTGCTAACTGCCAACCGGGAAGCAATAAATGCACCTACAACGCTACCAATCGCCATGATCAGTCCGTATTTCCAGTCGATAAGATCGTTCCATAAAAATACGGCAAGCGTAAAGGGGGTGTACACCATCACAATAAATACCTTGATGGCATTGGCCTTTACCAGGTCGAATCCGGCACCCAGCACGATGCCCATCAGCAGAAAATAACCAATGCCCATATGAATGAAGCCCCCATAAATACCTATGAAAAAGAAGATCAGATAAATTTTCCAATTCAGTGGTTTCTCCATAATTTCTGCCCTGCCATAAATATATTTATGCGGCTTGTAAAGGATGAATATGAGCATGATCAGCATGATTGCACCGATTGCTTTTTCAAAGATCTCTTCATTTATGTCTACAGCGATCCATGAGCCTATCAACGAACCCAAGGCAGCAGGAATAGAAAGGTAGATCGATTTACGTAAGGGCAATACATTTTGCTGCTTAAAGCTGGAAGTTGCAGTCAATGTCTGAATGGCGATGGCCACCCGGTTTGTACCGTTTGCCAATGGGGCTGGCAATCCGAGCATCATCAGGATTGAAAGGGATATGATACTTCCGCCCCCAGCAAGTGTATTAATGAATCCGACCATCAATCCGGCGACAATAAGAATGATAATTTCGCTCCAGGGCATATTATTCGGGTTTTGTTTTGTTGGAAGTTAAGTTGTCGAATTCTCTTTTTTTCAATGCGTCCCAGCCCTGTGCTTCAAGATTGAAAAGATGATTGTCATTTGAAACCAGTTTTTCGCCTTCTGACTCATCTGTGATATATCCAATAACGGTCACACCTTCCACTTCTTTGATTTTATCATAGTCCTCCTGCTTTATGGTAAATAAGAGTTCATAATCTTCTCCCCCATTAAGTGCGGCCACCGATGGAATGATATTGAATTCTTTAGCCGTATCATAGGTGTTTTGATCGATGGGTATCTTCTCTTCATAGATCATGCATCCCTTTTTTGATGCCTTGCAAATATGCAACGCCTCAGAAGCCAGTCCGTCAGAAATATCGATCATCGCGCTTGGTACGATTCCTTTTTCATCAAATAATTTGACGATGTCCGTTCTGGCTTCGGGTTTTAGCTGCCTTTCCAGAATATAATTATGTTGCGACAAGTCGGGTTGCATATCCGGGTTTACCTTAAAAACCTGTTTTTCCCTTTCCAATACAAGGAGTCCCATATAGGCTGCTCCCAAATCGCCACTCACACAAAGCAGGTCATTTACTTCGGCACCATCCCGGTAGGTAATTTTATCTTGCTGCGCTTCACCAACAACCGTAACGGAGATGAACAGACCCGACACGCTGGAAGTAGTATCTCCGCCTACAAAATCGACTTTATATACTTCACATGCTTTTTTTATACCTGCATAAATTTCTTCAAGCGCTTCCACTGAAAACTTACTCGACAAACCCAGGCCCACAATTATTTGTTTTGGGATGCCATTCATAGCAACGATATCGGAGAAGTTTACCACCGCAGCTTTATAACCCAGGTGTTTTAGAGGCATATAGGTTAAATCAAAATGTACGCCTTCAATCAGCAAATCTTTTGATAAAAGTGTAACATGATTAGCCGTTTGTTTTAATACTGCTGCATCATCACCTATACCTTTTACTGTTGTTTCGTTAAATATGGGAATATTTTTTGTCAGGTGGTCAATCAAACCAAACTCACCCAGTTCTGACAATTCGGTTAATTTAGATTCAGCTTCGCTCATGCCGGAAATTTTTCGCTAAAATACATGGATATTCTGAATTAAAATCAGGTGTCGAAGCGGTTTTCCCATTCTTTCCGAAATATTACTTTTTCAATCATTTATAATTATTATATTTGCCCGCACATTAAATACCTTTAAACAAAGCTTTTTATGGAGAAA
>JAZBOW010000137.1:0-28449 GCA_036351335.1 Bacteroidales bacterium
CTCACGGTTTTAGGGCTTATATGGAGCTCCTCGGCAATTTCTATCGTTGTATCGCCCTTGGCCAGTAAATTAAAAACCTGGTATTCTCTTTCTGATAAAAGATCGTGTTTGGTTTTTTCCTTGTCAGAATATATAAAAGTGGCCATTTTAGATGCCACTTCCGAGCTCAGGTATTTTTCACCTGAAAGTACTTTTTTTATGGCGAGTTCCAGCTCCTCCGAAGCAACTGATTTTGTAAGGTAGCCCGAAGCGCCCCCTTTTAAAGCGCGGTTGATGTACTGTTCATCATCATAAATACTGAGCATGAGAACTTTGGTTAAAGGTTTGGCCTGTTTAATTTGTTTTAAGGCATTTAGTCCTCCACCCCCGGGCATAGATATATCAAGTATGATAATGTCATAGTCGTTGGAGATTACCTTTTGAACCACCTCATGAGCATCTTCTGCTTCATCAATTACAAATGATGCAGAAATATCCTGGATGATATCTTTAATGCCATTTCGCACTATTGGATGGTCGTCAGCTATTAGAAGTTTCATATAATTCTAATTAATAGGGTATTATTACCCTGATGTTTGTTCCTTTGTTTTCTTTACCCATTATTTTTACACTTCCATTCCACGTGTTTACACGTTCGGTAAGGCTTATTAAGCCAAAAGAGTATTTGCTTTCAATTTGCTCTTGTTTTATACCCACACCGTTATCTGAGACGTTTAATACATAGGCCGCTTTTTGTTTCTCAAGCAACACATCCACCTTGGTGGCTTTTGCATGTCGGTATATATTTGTTAGAAGCTCCATAAGTATCCTATAAATGGTGGATGACCGTTCATGTTCCACTTCAAATTCATCGGGTGTGAATTGCACATTGCAATAGATGCCGGTACGTTCTTCAAACTGGTCAGCTTCCCACTGCATGGTTTCTGAAAGACCCAATTCATCGAGCATTTTAGGGCGCAATTGAATCGATAACTTTTGCACTTCTTTAACACTTGTGTCAATGATATTGTTCATTGATTTAAATTTATTCTTTAGGGTGGCACTTTCAGCAGGCCATTTTTTTGAGATCCACTGCAAATCCATTTTTAATCCAGTTAAAAGTTGCCCTAAACCGTCATGTATTTCTCTGCCGATCCTTTTTTTCTCCTCTTCGGTTTTTGAATCCATGTAGATGGTTAGTTGTCTGAGCTGTTCTTCTGATTGCTTAAGTGATTGTTCCACCAGCTTACGTTCCGTAATATCCTGAATGGTCCCAATCATTTTAACAAGATGTCCTCTTGCATCGAATTCCAATTCGCCTAATCCATGCACCCAGCGCACTTTTTTATCGTTGATGCGTTGGATGCGGTATTCCTTATTGAAAAAATGATGTTCTTTCAATACTCGGTTTTTGAAATATTCCCGCATCATTTCTCTATCTTCAGAGTGTACTATGTGCATCCAGCCTTCAAAATCTGTTTTATACTTTTCATTAATGCCGAAAACGGTATTTAAAGTTGGCGAACTGTCCCATGTGCCGCTGGTTATATCGTAAATATATGAACCAAGGTGGGCCACTTTTTGCGATTCGCGCAACTGGTATTCACTTTCCTTAAGGGCTTGTTCAGCGCGTTTACGCTGCGTAATGTCTTCGAGTAGGCATTGGACACCTGCTATCTGGTTATTTTTGCCATGAATAGGCGTAATGATGTAACGCAGATACACTTCTTTTCCCCAGTAAGTTTTATAAAAACTTTCGCTTCTTAAAATCTTGCCTGACTGAATACAATTTTGAAAGTCCGTTGCAAAGCCTGCATTAACGAGAGGTTTATATTTTAGAATGTTGATTTTTATCGTGTCAGTATCCGAGGGCGATCCCAGGATTTCAAGGGATTTGTTATTTGCATTAATGGGGTTTCCTTTTAAATCGATAGTGATAATGCCAACTGGGGCATGAAGAAACAAACCCTTGTAACGTTCCTCGCTATCCTTGAGTGCATCTTCGGCAAGCTTCCGGTCGTTTATATCACTCACAAATCCTTCTAAAACAACTAAGTTACCCTCGTTATAAATGCCACTTCCCTGTTCCCAAACCCATTTTTCTGTTCCCTCTGCTGTAATGATTCTGTATTCAAGTTGGAATGATGTTTTGTTTTTCACTGCTTTTTGAACGGTATCCCACACATAAATCTGGTCGTGTGGATGAATAATGTCGTTGTAAGACCTCACACTATTTTGGATAAGTTCTTCTGGAGGATAACCGGTGAGTTCATAACAGCCCTTACTCACGAATTGCATGGTCCACTCCTTGTTATTTAAACTGCGATATACCATACCGGGCAGATTTCCCATAAGGGTTGATAAGCGTCTTTGACTTTCCTGTAACTCAAATTCCGCATTTTTTTGTTCAGTGATGTCCCTCCCAACACCAATAATTTCGATCACTTCTTTTTGATCATTTAAAACAGCTGTATCCATCCACTCAAGCCATTTCCACCCATCTTTTGTCAATGCCCGCTGCTGCACATACATGGTATAGGGTGGATGATAAAGGTCCTGCATCGCTTTCATCGTCGTTTCCCGGTCCTCTTCATGTACCAAAGGCAGGTATTTTTGTCCGATAAGCTCTTTTTCGGTTTTGCCAAAAATTTTGCAGTAGGAAGGGCTTACATATAATAATGTACCATTGGTATCCGCTTTAACTACCAGGTCAGTTTGGTTTTCAATGAGCATGCGGTATTTTTCTTCGCTCTGTTGCAGTGCTTTTTCAGCCAGGATGCGCTCGGTAATATCGTTGGTGATACAAATGATACCTTTTTGTCCGTCAGGCAGCGTAAATGACCTTTCGGAAAGTTCCATAAAAGCATGCGTTCCGTTTTTTTTAATACTTCGCTCCACATGCTGAAGAACTTCACCCTCAAGCAGCTTATGGATGTTTTTTTTAACTTCGTGTTGTTGGTCGGGATGGGTTAAGATATTTACGTTTTTCCCGACAATTTCATCTTTTGTATAGCCCACTATATCAGCAAAAGCGGGGTTGATATCAATGATGGTGCCTGATGTGTCTTCCAGTAAAATACCATTGGGCGAAAAATCGAATAATGTCCGGTACTGTTTTTCTTTGTTTATAATGGCTTCGGTAGCTTCTCTCTGTTCTGTAATATCACTGATGGTGCCTTCAATGCCGATGTGTACGTTGTGCTGATCTTTAATAATATGGGCATTTACTTGAAGAATAATATTTCCTCCCTTTTTCTTTTTCGCGTCTATAGAATAGTTTCTAACGCTTTCATTTAGAAGGAGTGTTTTTATGTATTTATCTCTGTCAGAAGCATTTTGCCAAAAGTCTGGTAATGTTCTGTTTTTATGGTTCTTACGGGCATCTAGCCCTAAAATTTTACAGAATGCTTTATTATATTCCAATAACTTACCATCGATTGTTGCGCTGAAGAAACCTACATCAAGTTCGTGGATGATCCTTTTAAACTTTTCCTCGCTTTCTTTTAGCTTATCTTCAGCCAGTTTCCTCTCAGATATATCGATAGCAAAGGCGAATACTACCTTTTTACCAAAATATTCACCGTTAAATTGCCTTACATCTTTAAGGAATATTTCCCCGTTTTTTCTTCTACCCCAAAATTCGAATTGCTGCGGGTAGCCATTGGCTGCCTTTTGGGTATGTATTTTTACTTTTTCGATATCATTCATTCCCGGTGCGGCAACCAGTTCCGGTGACTTACCTATCATTTCCTCTTTGGTGTATCCGTACATGTCCACCACGGCATTATTTACATCAATAAAAGTACCGTCAAGTGACTGTACGTATATTGCATCTATTGCCTGGTTAAAGATATTTTCAAAACTCGTTTTTTGCTGCAACAATTCCATCTCAATCTGCTTCCGGACTGAAATATTTCTCATAATGCCCTGAAAAGCAACAGCTTGTCCGTTTTCAAAAATTGGGGTTGCATTAATTTCCGTAGGAATTCTTTTGCCTTGTCCATCAAACTGATCTATTTCAAAATTTATAACAGCATCGCCCCGCAAAGCCTTGTTGATTGCCTTTATTGCCTTGGGTAATTCATCGACAGGCGTGGTGGTGCTTAAATGCTTGCCCAATAATTGTTCAGGTTTATAAAAGTAACGGGCTTCAATATTTGGACTTATATATGTAATGTAACCGGTTGGCGACAGAACAAACACAATGTCAAGCATTGTACTTGAAAAGTACCTGACTTTTTCTTCCAAGTCAAGTAACTCATCTTTGTCCCTTTTTTGTGACGTGACATCGGTGATGAATGCAAATGAGCCTTTCGGATTTCCCTTTTTATCCCGGAGGGTTGTTGCGTTAAACTGCGTATAAACTTTGGCGCCATTTTTATGTAGCAAAACAACTTCATACGACCTGTGTTTGCTGGTGTCTCGATACGAAATCTGTTTTTTAAAGATTCTTTGATTCTCTTTATTTGCAAAATCTAAGGGCGATTTACCTAGCATTTCTTCTTTGCTGTAGCCCAGCATCCGGCATAGCGAATCATTTACATCAATTGTTTTTTGATGGTTGTCAATACGCCAGTAGCCCTCATTAGTGGATTCAATGAGTAGCCTGTAGGTTTCTTCACTTTTCTTTAAACGTTCTTCTGCTTTTTTTCTCTCCGTAATATCACGTACAATGGCCTGGATATATTTTTCTTCATTAACAATGATCCGGTTCAAGGAAACTTCTGCTGCAAAGGTTGATCCATCACATTTTTTATGCAGCCATTCAAAACGCTGGGGATGGCCCTTAAGAGCCAGGTTTATTTTTTCAAGTGCTTTTTCGGTTGATAATCGTCCGTCAGGTTGTTTTTTAGGTGAAAATTTGCCGGGTGTGTGTCCGATAATTTGTTCTTCCCTACAACCAAACATTTCGAGTGTTTTGGGGTTGCATGATAAGAACTTTTCTTTGTTCATCAGGAAAATAGAATCATTGGCAGATTCATATAGTGCACGATACTGATCAACATGATTGAGTTCTTTTATAGTAGGTTTTAAAGGCTTGTCTTCCATACATGAACAGTTTTATGCAAAAAGCGATTTCTACTTTATAGCAGTGATTAAGAGTAATTAATTTTTAGATTGGGAAGAAGCGAATTTAGACAAAAAAAGGCAATTGCTTATGATTTTGATCTGATTACTGAGAAATACAATGAAAATCATCATTAATAAAGTTGTAACATATGCTTAAAATAAGTCGAATCAATCGAACCACCATCCTTCCGGGTTTGGATGCGGCTGTTTTGAGTCAAGATACTTAATGCCGTTCACGCAACGGACAATGATCCATACAGTCCAGAAAATGAGGATAAAAATACCTACAATAAGTATGATGGTTAACACCCCGACCAGAATCATGATGAGCCCTTTCCAAAAAGTATTTACCAGGTATTGGTAATGACTTTTCAGCCAGTCGGGCATCTCATCATCTTTATTGGAATAAGCCACTACCACACCTGCAATAGCCGTGATGCCGAAAACAAGGCCAATTAAATAAAGGATATAAATCAGCCTTACATTTTCAATATTTCTCTGTTCAAAAGGATATACTTCATTCATGACTTTTCGGATGTTTATGCCGATAAAGGTATACATTTTAGCATGAAATGTTGTGTTTTTTATTCACCTTTTCTTAAGCTGTCACCATCAAAATCCAGTGAAATAGAATTTACACAATATCTTAATCCAGTAGGCTTAGGACCATCAGGAAATAAATGCCCCAGATGGCTGTCGCAATTCGCGCATTTTACCTCAATGCGCTGCATACCAAAGCTATCATCCAGCACTTCTTTTATGGCTTTTTTGTTAACTACATTGTAAAAACTGGGCCAGCCTGAACCCGAATCATATTTGGTTTCGGAACTGAATAATTCAGCACCACAAGCCGCACAATTATACGTCCCTTTATCGTTATGTTTATAGTATTTCCCGGTAAACGGTGGCTCGGTGCCGCAATTTCGAAGCACATTATACTCCTCTGGTGAAAGCTCCTGTTTCCATTGCTCCTCGGTTATTTGCATATTTTTTTTGTCCTGCATGTCACTTTTTGTATTTTGGCTGTTAGCAAATAATGTAGTTGTGATACTAGCTATAAATAGTAATAATCGCATTGTGTTATATGTGTTATTGTACCATCAACTTGATGGTTTGTCCAGTATCAATAACAACAAAATAAAGCCCTTTGTTGTATGACGATGTGTTAATTAAATTTAAATTATGCTGCTTTTCAACCAAGCGTCCCATAAAATTATAAACGCTGTAATTACAGACTTTGGAAAGGTTCACATAGTGTCCGGAAACTGGATTTGGAAAAGCGATAATTTGACTTGTTGTTGAAAACTCTAATACGTCCAGATACCCGTTGCTGGTTCCCGGTGTTGGATGTTCAAAAAAGACCCAGTTATCCTCTCCGTTATGAAAACGACCCTCAGAGATATCTGTATTTTGCAAATCATAAGAATACGCGTCAATGCTCAGCAGGTCATCATTAAAAATGCCTATTTCTTCACCATCTTTACTCAGTTTAAACGTTGTGTGAAACGGTCCCTGCCCAGGTTCGCCATCTGCCCAGAAGATTTGAAATTCACCGGCAGCGAGTGTTGCATCCGGCATTTGCCATTTTGCCGGTGATGAAAGATTATCGGTAAGGTATTTGTCGCCAAGCCATACCGTTTCTTCACCGGCATTATATATTTCAATCCAATCGTCATAATCGCCATGCTCATCGGATATGGTTGTGTTGTTTGAAGCCATAAATTCATTGATGTATAAAATGGCCTCACCATTACCTGATTGTGGCACATATATGGGCTCGCACGGCATCACACTTTCCAGGTTTTCGTTGTCAGAAACTGATATCTGGTAAGTGATGGATGCATTTTCAGGGATTTCATCAATAGTGCCACCAAAAATACGATCACCGGCCTCACCATCATTGTGCAAACCATCATCAAACATGGGTTCCACTATGCTGCTTTGATCTTCAAAGGTATATATGATTTGCACGCTTGCCGGTAAGCTTTGCACATCCACAAATGCACGAAGCGATAATTCAGATACCGAATTTCGTTTGTGGCTGATATATTTTATCACGGGTTGCATATTTGTATTTTCCAATTGGCTTTGGATGGAAGAAACCCTTGTTTGCAGAAATGGAATCAACCCGTAAGGCACGTGGCCTTCCAGTCCGTTATAAAAGGAGTTGTAAAAATCATTTACCGTATATCCATAATCCAAAGGATAGTAAGGATCATTGAGGATATAAGGCGCAATCAGATTCCGGCGTTGCCCGATAGCCAGAATGAGTGAATCTATATCCAGTGTTTCATTAATCAATTGGTTCATGTAAAAAGTGTACTGATGGCGTAACTCGGGATTACTCATTATGCGTTCATATAATGGTCTGTAATGGTCGCCATGCTGCTGCCAGTCGTATATATTTCGGGTTCCCCAGTTCCGGCCGATCCAGTCTATACCAAGGGTGTTGTCTAGATCATAGGGGATGTATTCCATTTTACCGGAAGAAGTGTTGTGGTACAAGTAGAAGTTATTCTGGTTATAAATATAGCCGTCCCAGTTTCCCGTTAAAATATCAACCGCAATTACTTTCAGGTAATCGTAGGTATTGAAAACTTCGTCAAGTTCACATACAAGATTGTTATTTGATGTATTATTCAGTATATCAATAAAACCTGCTAAATCTGAATAATCATCTGTTTCCTCATTTATTTTCAACTCATACACCCGCCTGTCGCCTGATTCAAGTTTATACAAATCAGGATCTGACCCTAAATAATTCAGGTTGGCAGGGTAGAGACATTTATACAAGTTTCCGTCATTATATGTAAACCGGGTTTTTATGAATTCCTCATCAATATGTTCCACATTGATGTATAAGCCGTAATAATCACCATTGATATATACCCTCACATGATTGGCACGTGGTGCCGGTATTTCCA
Source organism: Bacteroidales bacterium (assembly GCA_036351335.1). Taxonomy (GTDB): domain Bacteria; phylum Bacteroidota; class Bacteroidia; order Bacteroidales; family F082; genus UBA4459. The sequence continues at coordinate 7,974 of JAZBOW010000137.1, forward strand.
TTTTACGCAACATATCCCAGCAAACTTTGGCCCGTATCACAGATGGATCATTGTGCTCGCCGTTCAAGTTAAGTTTCTCAACACCATAATATTTTCCCCCGGAAGTAAAGCGGTTAAAAGAAACTTTAAATGATTTTTTTTGTGAGTACCGCGACGTATTTCCGCGTAACCTGAAGCCAACCGGATAAATGCTGTCTCTTACCTGGCCGTTGTCGTAAACAAAGGCAGCCGTATATTCAATATCACTTTCCAGGTTATCCCACTCATACAACCAAGCAAGCGTATCGGGGTGTATGGTAATATCAATTCTTGGGACTGTTGTGTCAATGTATAATTCACCATTTTCCGGAAATATAGTTTGCGCCTCAATTGGGAAAGAGAGCATAAAAAGAAACGAAAAAAATACAAAATAATGTTTCATAAATGGCTGCATTTAAATTCCGGTAAAAGTACCTTTTTAAGTCTATTGGTATGTTATTGTCAGCAAAGATTGTCTCGTTTCACCAAATTTAATGGATGCATTGATGTTGATTTTGTACGTTTGTATTCTTTTAAACATATTCAATTGAACGATGATCCATATGATCGAGGAAGCAGCATCATTTTTAAAAAGTAGGGGTTTTAATAATTCTAAAATCGCTATCATTTTAGGCACTGGTCTAGGACGTCTGGTGGATGAAATAGATATTGAAATCAGTATCCCTTATGCTGAAATTCCTCATTTTCCAAAAGCCACAGTATCTTTTCACAATGGTAGCCTGATTTTTGGCAGCCTGGCTGGAAAAAAGGTGTTGGTGATGCATGGCAGGTTTCATTATTATGAAGGGTATTCTTTGCAGCAAATCACATTCCCTATTAGGGTGATGCACGCACTGGGCATAAAAACACTGCTTGCTTCAAACGCAGCGGGTGCGGTAAATCTTGCGTTTAAACCGGCTTCATTAATGATTATTGATGACCACATTAATATGCTTCCGGGTAATCCGCTGGTGGGTAAAAACTACAGCAAATTAGGTCCCCGTTTTTTGGATATGAGCATGCCCTACGATAGCAAACTTATTGATAATATGGAGCGTATCGCCCGTCATAACAAGATCGAAATCAATAAAGGTGTGTATGTAGTTTGGACAGGTCCTAGTCTTGAAACCAGGGCCGAATACCGTTTTATTAAAACTATGGGTGCCGACGTGGTAGGCATGTCAACAGTACCTGAAGTAATTGTAGCCAGGCATATGGGCATGAAGGTGGCTGCTGTATCAGTGATTACTGACAGTTGCGATCCTGATAATCTCCTGCCGATTGATATAGACGACATTTTAAATAATGCCGCAATAGCTGAAAAAGACCTCATCATTTTATTTAAGGAATTGATACGGAAGATGTAAAAAAGATAGGGCTTCTTTAGGCAGTAATGTTGTAGTTCGTGCGATTGAATTATCTTTGTAAATCTGTTTAGATGTGCTACATGAAAACAATTATTCCACCCGTCGACAAGCGTTTACTTGAAAAAGAGCTGACAAAAGAAAGGCTTTTAAGAAAAACCAATAATGGTAACAACCTGATTTATATTGTGAATGAGGTAAATTCGCCAAATGTCGTGAGGGAAATTGGCAGGTTGCGGGAAGTTACTTTCAGAGATGCGGGTGGTGGAACGGGTAGGGAAATAGACCTGGATGAATACGATTATGGCGAAAATGGATTCGAGCAAATGATCGTTTGGGATCCCCGTGAAAAAGAAATTACGGGTGGCTATCGTTATATCGATTGTAACCATCTGAAAATTGAGGGCACTACAGTGCACTCGCCCACGGCAGATCTTTTCAGATATTCGAAAAAATTTATTGATGAATATTTAAAATATACCATTGAACTTGGTCGCTCGTTTGTGCAGCCACTCTATCAACCTGCTTTTAATTTACGAAGGGGTATGTTCGCGCTGGATAATCTGTGGGATGGCATCGGGGCATTGATTATTGAATATCCCGAAATCAAATATTTCTTCGGCAAAGTAACCATGTATCCTGATTTTGATAAACTCGCCAGAGATCTCATTTTATTCTTTTTACATAAATATTTTCCTGATCATGAACAGTTGATTGAACCTGTGGAACCCGTGCAGATCATTACTTCTGATAAAATATTAAACAGTATGTTTACTGGTTGTAATTATGAGGAAGATTATAAGATTTTAATTCAGAAAGTGCGCAAATTAGGTGAAAATGTACCACCACTGGTAAACGCCTATATGAGCCTGTCTTCAACCATGAAAACATTTGGCACTGCCTTAAATGATCATTTTGGAAATGTGGAGGAAACGGGTATACTGGTAACGGTTAAAGATATTTATGATGTAAAGAAAGACCGGCATATTTCATCTTATACCAAACCCGACTAAACAAAATTGAACCCCCTTGATAATGAAGATCAACCAATCGGAATTTATTACCAGTTCAACTAAGATTGATCAATGCCCAAAAGCTGATAAACCGGAATACGCTTTTATTGGCAGATCGAATGTCGGAAAATCATCGCTTATTAATATGCTGACGGGCAGAAAAAAACTGGTTAAAGTTTCCGGTAGTCCTGGTAAAACGATCACCATCAATCATTTTTTAATCAATGAAAATTGGTACCTGGTAGATTTACCCGGCTTTGGTTATGCCAAACGATCGAAATCGGAAAGGGCAAAATGGGAAAAGATGATCCGGAATTACATTCTGAAAAGAAACAATCTGCTGACCGTTTTTTTATTGGTAGATGCTAGGCATGAGCCTCAGAAACTGGATGTTGATTTTATTGAATGGCTTGGAGTTTCGCAAATTCCATTTGTAATTGTGTTTACCAAAGAAGATAAACTTAAGAAAATGCAGCTTGAAAAGAACTTGCAAGTCTATACAAAACGTTTATCGGAAAAATGGGAAGAACTGCCCAATTTGTTTGTAGCATCCTCGGTTACGGGCAAAGGTAAAGATGAAATACTTCAATTTATTTCTGATACGAATCAACTTTTTTCTTCGTGATCAATCTCCACCATTAATTGGTTTTTCGAAACCCTGTCACCGGCTTTGATAATTACTTTCCGAATAACCCCGTCAACAGGCGAAGCCACTACATTTCTCATTTTCATGGCCTCAAGTATTAACAGTAAATCACCTTCTTTCACCCTTTTGCCTTTTTTGGCCCTTATTTTCAGTATGGTGCCAGGAATAAATGCTTTCACCATTCCGGGGTCTTTCTCAGTAAATATAGGCCTGTCAGTAAACTTTTTGGTTAACAAGGTTTTATACTTCACACCATCAATTACCAGAGAACTGTAACGTACTTTTTCTTCTTTTTCTTTTTTTGACATGGATGTGTCTTTTAAAATGGTGGAATACCATGTTTCTTCCTTGGCATACTGATTTCTTTTCCTTTGGAAATCTCAAGCGCGTGCACCAGCATTTTACGTGTTTCTTCAGGTTCAATTACCGCATCAATATAACCGTATGCAGCAGCTACATATGGATTGGCAAACTTTTCTTTGTACTCTTCAACCTTTTTCTTGCGCATATCATCCGGATCTTCGGCTGTAGAAATTTCTTTTCTGAAAATGATATTTGCGGCACCTTCAGGGCCCATAACGGCTATTTCAGCAGTAGGCCATGCAAATACAAAGTCAGCACGTAAATGGTGTGAACACATAGCGATATAACCTCCACCATAAGCTTTACGGGTGATTACCGTAATTTTAGGAACAGTGGCTTCCGAATATGCATACAATATTTTAGCACCGTGGCGTATAACACCTGCATGTTCTTGGTCAACGCCGGGCAAATAACCGGGCAGGTCAACCAACGTGACTAATGGAATATTAAAAGCGTCACAAAAACGGATGAATCTGGCTGCTTTGTCTGATGAATCTACATCAAGGACACCGGCCAGGATAAGTGGTTGGTTGGCAACAATCCCAACAGTTTCGCCATCAATTCGTGCAAAACCGATGACAATATTTTGTGCAAACAAATCCTGAATTTCAAGAAATTCCGAGTCATCTACAACCGCTTTGATAAGCATACGCACATCATAAGGTTGCTTTGGATCTGATGGCATCACATTGTCAATTTTATACTGACGTGTTTTAGGCGATTTTTTTGGAAACTTTTCCGCTTTTTTCACATTGTTCCATGGAATAAAACTCACCAGTTGTTTAATCTGGCTGAAACATTCTTCTTCACTTTCGGCATAAAAGTGTGCATTTCCGGTTGTTTCGCAATGTACACGTGCGCCGCCCAGGTCTTCCATGGATATTTCTTCACCCAAAACGGTTTTGATTACCTCAGGTCCAGTGATGAACATTTTAGTAATCTTTTCTACAGTAAAAACAAAATCCGTAAGCGCGGGTGAGTACACAGCACCGCCAGCGCAGGGGCCAAGAATGACAGATATTTGCGGAATCACACCGGATGCCAGTGTGTTCCGGAAAAAGATCTCGCCATAACCGGCCAGGGAGTTTACACCTTCCTGAATACGAGCACCCCCTGAATCATTAATGCCAATCAATGGAACTTTAAGTTTTAAGGCATGATCCATGATCTTGGTGATTTTTTTGGCGTGCATCCATCCCAATGAGCCACCCGCAACCGTAAAGTCCTGCGCATAGATACAAACAGGGTGGCCGCTTAGCATACCGGTTCCGGTTACAACACCATCGCCTGGCAAATATTTTTTATCCATATCGAAATCTTTCCCGGCATGTTCAACAAACACATCATATTCATGGAAAGATTTTGGATCAAGCAATGAAATAATGCGCTCCATGGCGGTCATTTTTCCAATTGCTTTTTGTTTTTCAATGGCTTTTTCACCACCACCGCTTCTGGCATTACGCAAGCGTCTGCGGAGATCTGATGATTTTGATTTTAAACCCATTAGATTCGATTTTGGTTTGCAAAAAAAAAGAGACAAGTTGAGTTGCTTTGCAGCTTTCTGTGCAGAATAAAACCTATCTCTTTTAATGCAAAGATAGCGCAAATTAAAAATATAGCAAGTTTCTTTTTCTTTTGATGAATTTAAAAAATTAGATGTAAATTGCTTTTTTTAATGTAAAAACAAGCTATGAATATTGAAGAGATAAGGGCGTATTGCCTTGCTAAAAAGGGAACTACTGAAGACATGCCGTTTGGAGACGACACACTTGTTTTTAAGGTAATTGGAAAGATGTTCGCTTTAATGAATCTTGAAGGAGATTTAAGGTTGAATTTAAAATGCGATCCGGAGGAGGCTATCCGATTACGTGAGGAATTTGATGCTGTATTGCCAGGTTATCATATGAATAAAAGATTGTGGAATACCATCATTTTGGATGGCCGTATTACTGAAAATCGGCTGAAAATATGGATAGATGATTCATACCGTCTTGTACTAGAGAAGCTGACTAAAAAGGAGCAAATGTTTCTATTGACTGATGACTAATTGATCCCATCCCTTTGTTAAAGTTATGTTAAATTTCGGGAGATAATGCATTAAGTGCTTAGTTTAGCTCTGATTATTAATTCATTACTCATTTAAACAACTATCAATGAAAAGAACATTATTACTCTTTACAGCCTTACTATTTGCTGGAATGATTTTCTCTCAAACCGACTACCTCATGTATGAAAATACCTATCTGAAGGTAAAAACAGATAAGTTTAAAGAATTTGGAGAAGCAGTGACACATCACAATAAAACTTATCATAACCACGGGCCACACCATGCCCGTTTATGGAGTGTTACTACTGGTCCAAGAGCCGGAACTTTCCTCTGGCAAATGGGACCATGCACCTTTACAGACATGGATTCAAGACCCGATTCAAAAGAACACATGGAAGATTGGCTTTATAATGTAATGCCAAATATCTGGGATATTGATGATGGCGGGTATTGGCGTAGAGATGAAAAGAAAGTGCATGCGCCCGTAGATGCAGTACCTTCAAAGATTATTGTCTCTTTCTTTGAACTGAAAGATGATTCAAAACACCGTTTTAAGGAAATGGTTGCCAAGGTAGTTGAAGTATATAAAGAAAAGAACTACAACAATTTCTTTGCATCTTATTATCCGCAATTTGATTCGGGTGACGACAGGGATGCCGCTGTTGTATATGGATTTGAAAAATGGGCCAGTTTTGATGACGAGAATCGTGTATTTAAAAAGGATTTTGAAGAGGTCCATGGCGAAGGTTCTTGGGAAACATTCCGAACGGAAGCCAGGGACGTAATCGAAGAATCAGTTGACGAAATTTGGGAATTACTGCCGGATTTGAGTGGCGATTTTGAATAAATTTTAGCAATAGTAAAAAACCGGAATTAATGATTCCGGTTTTTTTTACACCAGTTCTTTTAAAGCTTTCGCGTATACATATTTTGGCTTTACGCCCACAAAGTGCCCGGCAATAGCGCCATTTTGCATGATGATTACAGTGGGAATACTCCTGATTTTCAGTACAGCCGAAGTCTTTCGATTTTCGTCTACATTCATTTTACAAATATTTACCCGTTCACCAAATTCATCTGCCAATTCATTAATGGTGGGCGCGAGCATTTTGCACGGGGCGCACCAAGGGGCCCAAAAATCAATTAATGAGATGCCAATTGCAGTCGTTTTCTCAAAAGTATCATCCGTCAGTTTGATCACATTTTCATTTTCAGGCATATCGGCCAGATTTTTAAGGAGCTTGTATCTTTTATATAATGCCGCAACCAACAGTACAGCAAGTATTGCAATAGGTATCCAGAAATAATAATTCATTCGGGTTTTATTTTTTACAAAAATACATAAAAGCGGGTAATGCTATCTAAAATAAACGCGTGTTATACCGGTACCTCCCAAGTTTAATGGGGCATCTTCAAAATGTTTTACCTCGTCAACGCTTCGAAGGTATTCGCGGATATTGTCGCGAAGTATACCATAACCTTTACCGTGCAGAATACTCACTTCTTTCATGCTGAGTAAAAGTGCCTCATCAATATATTTTTGCAATAGGTACAGGGCTTCTTCTGATCGCTTGCCTCTTAAATCAATACTTAGCTCAAATCGTGCAGCTTTTTGATTCAATTCATTTATGATACTCGCAGAATTGCTCCGTCTCGTTTTCTGACCAGGTTTTTTTAAGGACTTTTCCAGCTTATCAAGTGAAATCCGAAGCTTGATATCGTTAACATTGATCAAAGCCTCATCATCTTCAATCAGGATCAATTCGCCTGTAATATCCGTATCTATTACGCTAACGAAATCACCGGCTAGCAATTCATCGCTGGTTTCAATCATTTCCGGTGCATCAACTTCCGTTTTTACTTTTTTAAACTGAGTTTTCTTTTCCTCCAGTTTCTTACGTATGGTTTTGGTAGCTTCTTTATTGGCTTGCGCTTCTTTTATTTCTTTTATCGTTTTTTCAATGGCTTTATTCGAGTCCTCAATAATGGCCGAGGCTTCTTTTTTTGCATCATCGATGAGCTGTTTTTTTGATTTTGCCAGGTCCTTTAAAAGATTAGTGTATTTCTCAACGAGTTCAGACAAGGTTTCATCGGCCGAATCCAGTTGTTTTTGCTTTTTATCGATGGCGAGTTTATCCGTTTCCAGTTGTTGCAATTGCTGGTCGAATTGTACATGTTTCCCGCCACTTTTCTTCTTGGCCTTTTGCAACACAAAAGAAGGAAATCCGATTTTTTTGGCAATCTCAAAAGCGAAAGAACTACCCGGTTTCCCAATTTTCAATATATAAAGTGGTTGCATTTTTTCGGTATCAAAAAGCATGGCTCCATTTTGTAAGCCTTCCAATCGTTCAGCGGCAAGTTTTAAGTTTGAATAGTGGGTAGTGATCACGCCGAAAGCCTTTTTTTTATTCAGTTCTTCGAGTGTGGCTTCTGCTATGGAAGCACCCAATTGGGGTTCCGTGCCAGTTCCAAATTCATCAATAAGAAATAGTGTTTCATTTGTGGCATTCTTGATGAAGTATTTCATGTTCAGCAGATGCGAACTATAGGTGCTCAGGTCATTTTCCAGCGATTGTTCATCGCCAATATCAATAAATAAATTTGAGAAAAGGCTGAACTCACTATTGGGAGAAGCTGGAACCGGCATTCCGCATTGCAGCATATACTGCAATAAACCGACGGTTTTGAGGCAAACGGATTTGCCACCGGCATTGGGACCGGATATGATTAAAATTCGGTTGGCTGCATCCAGTGATATGTCGAGCGGTACGATGTCTTTTTTCTGGGCTTTATGAGAAAGATACAACAAGGGATGCACGGCTTCAATACAGTTCATGGACTGTTCAGTCGAAATTACAGGCCGGTGCGCATGTATTTTAATGGATAACAAAGCTTTAGCCCTGATGAAATCAATCATGCCCAAGAAGCGATAAGCTGCCATCAATTCTTCAATATATGGCCTTAAAGTATTTGTAAATTGCGTTAAAATTTTTACGATCTCGCGCCTCTCTTCATTTTCAAGCTCACGGATTTCGTTGTTGGCTTCGAATGAACCTGCCGGCTCAACAAAAACGGTTTGTCCCGTAGCTGATTCATCTTGTATAAATCCACCAATACTTCTTTTCTCTGCCGCTTTCAGCGGAATAACCTGCCTTCCGTTACGAATCGTGATTTCCGCATTTTCAGGAATGTAGCCTGCTTTTTGCGCCTGTTCAAAGGCCTTTTTTGTTTCGCGGTGTACCTTCCTTTGTTTTTGCAGGATCTCTTTTCTGATTTCAGCAAGTCTCGCCGAAGCATTGTCCCTGATATCTCCTTTGTCGTCAATAATATGTTCAGCTTTTACAAGCACATCATCAGGAAATGCAATTTGCTCTGTGAGTTTTTTCAGTTCAGTATATTTGCCGGCATCAGAATTCTTAAAATAAGCCAATACCACCTGTATGGTTCCCATGGAAGTTTTTAGGTCGAATAGCGCTTCCTGTTCAATATAGCTTCCTGGCGTTTTTATGCGAAAAAGTTCATCCCGCAGGTCGAAATAATCACTGCCGGGAAATGATTTTCCAATGGTGAGTATCTCTATAAATTCATGCACCTGGTCGAGTAGTTTACTGATGACCTCACCTTGTGATGAAAACCGAATTTTTTCGACAAATTTTACACCCATATCACTTACGCAAAGATCCTTCAACATCTCTCTTATACTGTCGAAGCCAATTTTTTGCTCAAAGTTGTTTGGGTAGATCATATCGCAAAGTTAGGCAGAATGCGTTTACCTTTAAAGTCTACTAAGGAAATGTTTGACATAAAAAAAGGATGATTGCTCATCCTTTCATAAATCATTCTAAAAGAACTCCTCGGCATGTATCTGGCCAGGTTCCTTCTTTTTATGGTCTCTGAAATCATCCTGGTATAGCAACTCTTTCATGCTGTCTACCATTTTCGGATTGCCACATAAAAATACATCTGTGTTTTCGGGCGATGGTTTGAATCCCCATTTTTTTTCTACTTCGCCCGTTTTCCATATTTCTTCAATAAACCTTGTGTCTCCCAACCATCCTGGTGGCTCCAGGTGTGTTTCGGTAATAGTAGGATAGTAATCGAATTTATCAAACATATTGGCAAGGAGTTTCAATTCAGATGAATAACCCAAATCCCAACTATTAGAGGCGCCGTGCACCACCATGATATTCCCTTTCCTTTTCAATGCATTGGACCGTAGCATACTCATATAAGGTGCCACACCCGTGCCTGTTGCGATAAGCACCACATTTCTTTCTTCATTAATTTGATCCAGTGTGAACATGCCCACGGCTTTTCTGCCCATCCATATTCTATCGCCTATTTTAAGATTAAAAATACGGGGTGTAAGTTGGCCCGAATGTACGAGCGTAATATAAAACTCAACCACATCCTCAGTGGAGGAGGAGGCAATCGAATAAGCTCTTTTTATGAGCTTGTCGGGCTTTGAAGCTTCATGTTCTTCAGTTGCATCAGCGCACCTTGTAAACTGCGGTGGAAGGCCTAATGCAACAAATTGTCCTGCTGAAAAATCTGGTAATTTCCAACCGTCAGGTTTGACCTTTACAATTTTCATGATGGGTGAAACCTGCACCGACTGGATGATCATGCAATTTAATTCCTGGGTTAAATCCATAATGGTAAATTATTTTTTGAGGTGCAAAAATACAAATATTAGCCATGATTCCTCACAATGATTTGATATTTGCATAAATTTGGATTTCGCTTTTTAGGGGATCTGACTCGATGAAATACTACAAAATTTTCTTAATTCCTTTATTCCTCATTTCTTTTGCATGCAAAGAAAAGAATACTGAAAAACATATTGATGTGTCAGCTTTAAACTGGTCGCTTTCGAGTATTGACTCCTCTGTTGTTATACACGACGTCAGTCCTGCAGATGTGCATATGGCACTTTTCAAAAATGACATTATTCAAGATCCTTTTTACCGCGATCATGAAAAGGAATTGCAATGGATAGGTCAGCATGATTGGAAACTGGAGACAAGCTTTGATCTTGATGAATCCTTTTTGAACCATGAAAATATAGAATTGGTTTTTGAAGGCCTTGACACCTATGCTGAAATTGTGTTAAATGATTCACTCGTTTTATCGGCGGATAATATGTTTCGGAGTTGGCGTATTGATGTATATGGATTATTAAGGTCAACTCAAAATGAGCTGGCGATTTATTTCAGATCACCCATAGAAAAGAATAAAGTAAAACAAGAAAATCTTTCCTATACTTTGCCAGAAATCAGGGGTTTTACACGAAAGGCGGCCTATCATTTTGGATGGGACTGGGGACCCACATTTGTTACATTCGGCATCTGGAAACCTGCATATTTGAATGCTTGGGATGGGGCTATGATGCGGGATGTGCATGTAAGAGCAACAGAAATTAAAGAAGACTTTGCCAGTATCATACTGGAAATGGAAATTGAAGCAACTACTGGTCAGGAATATAGTATCCAGGTTTTTATCGAAGATTCAATGTATTCCGAGTCTACCAGTCATATTAATAAAGGTGTCAGCCATAAAAAAATTCCTATAAAGATTTTTGATCCAAAACTTTGGTGGCCTAATGGGTATGGTGAGCAAAACAGGTACAAAATAACCGTTAAAATACTGGATGAAAGTAGCTTGGCTGATGACTATACATTCAAAACAGGTATCAGGCAAGTAGAATTGGTGCGGGAAATAGATTCCATCGGGAGAAGTTTTTATTTTAAAGTCAACGGTATTCCCATATTTGCAAAAGGCGCTAATTACATTCCCCCGGATAATTTTCTGCCCAGGCTGAATGATAAAGATTACCGTAGGCTCATCATGGATGCAAAAAAATCAAATATCAACATGCTTCGCGTTTGGGGCGGTGGTATTTATGAGAAGGATATTTTCTATGATTTGTGCGATGAACTTGGGATTATGGTGTGGCAGGATTTCATGTTTGCTTGCAATATGTATCCCGGTGACCGCCTTTTTTTGGAAAACGTAAAAAGTGAGGCGATTGATAACATTCGTCGAATTCGAAACCATCCTTCACTGGTTTTATGGTGTGGCAATAACGAAGTTGACGAAGCCTGGCATAACTGGGGCTGGCAGAAACAGTTCGGTTATTCTAGTGAAGATTCAACCGAAATTTGGCATCATTACCTCAGTTTATTTGAAGAGTTGCTTCCCGGATTAGTTGAAAAGTACAATCCCAAAATACCTTACTGGCCAAGTTCGCCATCAACAGGATGGGGTCGTGAGGCGGCTTATACAGAAGGTGATGTGCATTATTGGGGTGTTTGGTGGGGAAAAGAACCCTTTGATAAGTATGAGGAAAAAGTGGGCCGGTTTATGAGTGAATATGGTTTTCAGGGCATGCCCGATCTGAAAACGATCCATGCATATACAAAACCCGACGACAGGCATCTTGGGTCTGAAGTCATGGATATCCACCAAAAACATCCATTTGGCTGGGCAGCCATTAATCAATACATGGAAAGAGATTACAGGATGCCTGTGCTTTTTGATGATTATATATATGTAAGCCAGTTGCTGCAAGCCAACGGCATCAAAACAGCAATTGAAGCACATCGAAGGGCAAAACCCTATTGTATGGGCACTTTGTACTGGCAACTTAACGATTGCTGGCCGGTCACATCCTGGTCAGGCTTTGATTATTACGGACGATGGAAAGCCATGCAATACGTGGTGAAAAAAGCATATGAACCTTTCCTTATTTCTTTCAAAGAAGACAGCGATAGTTTGGCCATTTATGTTGTTTCGGATTCAATATCGGACGTGGAAGCCAGTTTTAAATGGAAAATTATGGATTTTAATGGGGGTGTATTGGAAATAGGTCAGGAAGACTGCACTATTTTAAAAAATACATCAGCCAAGTTGATGCAAGTTGCACATGGTTCATATAGCAATTTAAGATCCGAAATATTGTTATCAGCAGAATTATTAAGTCGTGATAACATGTTAGCGAGCGCACAACATTATTTTGTGAAACCTAAAAATCTGGCTTTGCTACCTGCCAATATCCAATTGGTTGTAAATCAAGAAAACAATAATTTTTCAATTACACTTACATCTGAAACCCTGGTTAAAGCTGTCCAGATAAGAAGTAATACGGATGGTTTTTTCAGCGATAATTATTTTGATCTGATGCCGGGTGAGAAAAAAAGCGTTCTATTTGAACCAGATCAACCTGTAGCGCAAATACCAAATTTTGAAATCAAGTGTTTGAATAATATATATTGATATGATGCAAAAGTCGAGTCATAAAACATACACAGCAGCTTTTACAAGCCTAACGGCCCTGTTTTTCATGTGGGGCTTCATGACGGTACTCAATGATATTCTGATTCCATATATGAAAGGGGTTTTCGATTTAAACCACACCAAAGCCATGCTGATACAGTTTGCTTTTTTTGGTGCTTATTTTATTGGTTCGGTTATTTACTTCACACTTTCAGTTATTTATGGCGATCCCATTAATAGGATCGGCTATAAAAAAGGGATTATTGCCGGATTGCTGTTATCGGGTATTGGCAGCCTGCTTTTTTATCCCGCGGCACAATTTCATATTTACGGATTCTTCCTCTCAGCGCTGTTTGTTTTAGGGCTAGGGTTTACTTTATTACAAATAGCAGCCAATCCTTACGTGGCAATTCTGGGGCCTGAAAGATCCGCGTCGGCGCGCTTGAACCTGGCACAGGGGTTCAACTCGCTTGGAACTACAATTGGCCCTGTAATTGGCGGATTTCTGATATTCAAATACTTTGGCGAAGCGTCCGGCTCTGATGCCGTAAAGATACCTTACCTGTTTTTTGCACTCATTTTTTTGCTGATGGCAGGCATTATTAAAGCGACCAAACTGCCACGCTTTACGAACCCTGAAGAAACACAAAAAGGATTTGGTGCACTGAAATTCAGGCAACTGGTATTCGGTATGATAGCCATATTCATGTATGTTGGTGGTGAGGTAAGCATCGGAAGCATGATGATTAGTTATTTAGGCCTTGATGAAATAGGTGGTTTAACGGAAGTAGAGGCTAGTAAATATGTAGCTATTTATTGGGGTGGACAAATGATTGGGCGTTTTCTGGGTGCTGTTTCATTGAGTAAGATAGATAATAAGTGGATGAAGTATTCAGCTATGATTGCAATTCCACTGGTAGCATTCGCTGTCATCGCTTTTGTAACTAATATAGAGATGGCCTTAATCTATGGCGTATTCTTATTGGTGAACCTGGGCGCATTTTTTATGGGAAAATCGCTACCCAACAGAACTTTGTACCTGTTTGCAATGATCAACATTATCCTGCTTTTCATTGCACTTACAAATACTGGAGCCATCGCTTTGTGGTCTATAATCGCCATTGGTTTATTCAATTCCATTATGTGGTCAAATATTTTTACGCTGGCCATTGCAGGACTTGGTAAATATACCAGCCAGGGATCATCCTTACTGGTAATGATGATTCTCGGAGGCGCCATACTGCCGCTTTTCCAGGGTATGGTTGCTGATGGCTATGGTGTGCATATTTCTTTCATCATTCCGGTATTTAGTTATATCTATATTGCTTTTTATGGCATAAACGGTTATAAACCTTACAATTTAGCAAAATGATCAACAGAAGGAAATTTATAGAAAACCTTTCAGCAGCAGGCGCACTGAGTTTAATTCCGGGCGCAATAAAAGCTAGCCATGCAGTCATTGATTCATCTTTAGAAACAAAGTCTTTACCAATAGTTATTTCTACATGGATACATGGCATTGATGCCAATGCAGCCGCTATAAAAGCACTTAATAGCGGTGGCAGTGTGGTGGATGCAGTGGAGCAAGGTGTGATGGTACCCGAAGCTGATCCTGATAATAGAAGTGTTGGCTTGGGAGGCTTGCCTGATCGGGATGGACATGTAACTTTAGACGCCTCTATTATGGGGCCGGATGGCAACGCAGGAGCTGTCTGTTTCCTCGAAAACATTGTGCACCCTGTATCCGTTGCCCGCATGGTGATGGAAAAGACACCACATGTGATGCTGGCAGGTGAAGGGGCCTTGAAGTTTGCCCTGGAAAATGGATTTGAAGAACAAAACTTGTTAACGCCCGGTTCAGAAAAGGCATGGTACGAATGGTTGAAAGAATCAAAATATGAACCGGAAGCGAATTGGGAAAATAAGCCCAATGAATTCCACGATACGATCGGTTTGCTAGCAGTAGATCAAAATGGTGATATTGCTGGGGCATGCACAACGAGTGGCCTTGGATATAAAATGCATGGTCGGGTAGGGGATTCTCCAATTATTGGCGCAGGATTGTATGTCGATAACGAAGTGGGAGGCGCCACCGCAACCGGAATGGGCGAATTAGTGGTAAAAGTAGTCGGTTCGTTTCTTGTAGTGGAATTGATGCGTCAGGGCAGGAGCCCCCAACAGGCATGCGAGGAAGCTGTTTCAAGAATTGTGCAGAAAGATCCAGATAATAAAATCAGGCAGGTGGGTTTTATTGCTGTGAATAAAAAAGGTGAAACAGGTGCCTATTGTCTGCAGCCCGGTTTTAATTTTGCCTTATACCAAGACAATAAAAATGAAATGCATGATAGCAAATCTTATTATTAGTATGAAAAATTCAGTTTTTAAAGTGTTGCTTTTTACTTTATTAGCAAGTTTCTCTTTATTTCAGGCTTGTAGCAAACCACAACCCAAAGAACCATATGATTATATCAATCCGTTCATTGGAACAGGGGGGCATGGACACACGTATCCAGGAGCGACTGTTCCATTCGGGATGGTACAGTTAAGTCCTGATACAAGAAAAGACAGTTGGGACGGATGTTCGGGCTATCATTATTCTGATAGTGTCATTTTCGGGTTCAGTCATACACATCTAAGCGGCACGGGGGTTGGTGATTATGGTGATGTGAGGTTCATGCCGACAGTGGGTGAAATTAAGACAAAGCCTGGCACAGCACAGTATCCCGATTCGGGTTATGCGTCCACCTTTTTTCATGATATGGAGATGGCCAAAGCCGGCTATTACGCGGTACATTTGGACGATTATGATATTTATGTGGGTCTGACAGCTACTGAACATGCCGGGTTTCACAAGTATTTATTTCCAAAAACTGATCAGGCACATATTATTCTCGATTTGAAAGAAAGTGTTACTTCTGAAACCATTCTCAGTTCCGAAATAAAAATAGAAAGTGATTATGCCATTTCCGGATTCCGCAGAACCAATGGTTGGGCAAAAGACCAGTTTCTGTATTTCTATGCCGAATTCTCAGAAGCTTTCAACTCTTTTGGTATGGTTGAAGATGATGTTGAAAAAAAGGGACAAAAATCGGCAAAAGGAGAAAACCTGAAAGCATGGTTTGATTTTTCAACTGATTCGAGAACCATAATATATGCTAAAGTGGGTATTTCAGCCGTAGACGTAAAAGGTGCTAAAAACAACCTGCTTTCTGAAATACCTTCATGGAATTTTGACTCGGTAAAAATGGTGGCCCAAACAAAATGGACTGATCTGATGGAAAAAATGAAAGTGGAAGGCGGTACCGATGAACAAAAGGAGGTTTTTTACACAGCCCTGTACCACACAATGCTGGCGCCCAATTTATATACTGATGTGGATGGCCGTTATCGTGGTCACGATTTGAAAAAACATACGGTAAAGGATTTCAAAATGTACACTGTCTTCTCCCTTTGGGATACATTCAGGGCGCTGCATCCATTATTTAGCATCATCGAAAGGGAACGAACAAACGATTTTATTCTTTCCATGCTGGATATGTATGCTCATGACGGATTGCTTCCGGTTTGGGAGTTGGCCGCTAACGAAACCAATTGTATGATCGGCTATCATGCTGTGCCCGTTATTGTTGATGCATATGTGAAAGGAATTACGGATTTTGATGCCAGCAAAGCACTACATGCCATGAAGGCTTCAGCAAATGCAGATCAGTTTGGTTTAAAAGAATACAGGAGAAGAGGCTATATACCGGCTGACAAAGAGGGTGAATCAGTTTCGAGAACACTGGAATACGCTTACGATGATTGGTGTATTGCAGAAATGGCTAGACTTTTGGAGCAGGAGGATATCTATCAGGAATATAAACAAAGGGCACAATACTATAAAAATCTGTTTGATAAAGAGACAGGTTTTTTCAGGGGTAAAACAAATGGCTGCTTTGTCGAACCATTTAATCCCACCGAGGTTAATTTCATGCTAACTGAAGCCAATACCTGGCAGTACAACTTTTTTGTGCCACAGGATATCAATACCCATATCGAAATGCTGGGTGGCGACGAGGCGTATGATAAAAAGCTGGATGAGTTGTTTACCGCAGATGCATTATTAACGGGGCGCCACCAATCGGATATAACAGGTCTGATTGGACAGTATGCCCATGGCAACGAGCCCAGCCATCATATGGCTTATTTGTATAATTATGTGGGAAAACCATGGAAAACACAGAAGCTGGTGCGACGTATCATGGATGAGTTGTATTCTAATAAACCGGATGGACTGAGTGGTAATGAGGATTGCGGACAAATGTCGGCCTGGTACGTAATGAGTGCCATGGGATTTTATCCGGTAACACCGGGAAGTGATAAATATATCATCGGAAGCCCCCTCTTTAAATCAATGAAAATTAATCTGGAAAACGGTAACACCTTTGAAATAAAAGCTAAAGGAAATTCAAAGAGTAATATATATGTGCATGCCATAACCTATAATGGGGAACCCTGGACAAAGTCGTACATCACACACGATATGATCATGCAGGGAGGCACACTCGAAATTACAATGGAAAAGGAACCTAAGAAATCGTGGGGACTGGTGCCGGATAATCGGCCGGTGCAGAAAATTACCGATGACCTGATAACGCCCGCACCCTATTTCAAGGCACCATCCAAAACTTTCACAGATGAATTGGAAATAACGATTCACAATTTGTACGAAGATGCTGAAATCCTTTGGGGTTTTGACAACAGTAAAAAAGAACCGGAATTTGATGATTATGGTCTACCCCTTAAAATTAAGGAATTTTCTAAAATCACGGCAGTAGCTGTAATAAATGGAAAACAAAGCTTGCAGGAAGAAGCAGAATTTGTTAAAATTCCAATGCGAAGATCCGTTAAAATTGTCAATCCTTACAGCTTGCAATATACTGCCGGTGGCGATCTAGCTATGGTAAATACCCTCAGGGGTGGCAATGATTTTAAAACCGGCAACTGGCAGGGCTATTGGGGTGTGGACCTGGAGGCTACCATCGACCTGGGTGAAGTGCAGCAAGTGAGAAGAATTGGCGGAGGATTCCTGCAAGATCAGAATTCATGGATCTTTTTGCCTGAATGGGTGCAGTTTGAAATATCATCAGATAGCATAAATTTTGAAGCGCTGAAACGTATCGAAAACAATGTGGATGAAAAAGCCGACGGTGGAATTGTTAAAGAATTTGAAATCAGGATTCCGAGGCGAAACGTCAGGTATATCAGGGTTTTTGCCAAAAACATAGCTTTTTGCCCTGATTGGCACAAAGGTGCCGGGGAACCTGCCTGGATTTTTGTAGATGAAGTGTGGGTAAAATAAATTGTAATTTTGAAAAAATAAAAACCAACAAATGAAAAAAATGAGGCATCGTATTTTAATTATAACAACTGTAACCGCCATTTGCGTCGCGGGCTTACTGCTATTTGATCTCACTAGTGAAAATACAAGGATAACAACCGAACAGGCATTTGAAAAAAATACACCTTTCTATCCGAGCCATTGGATGGATTACCAGCGGAGCTATCCATACGAGTACATCAAGCCTGAATCCTATATCAGTGCTATGCGGGAAGCTTCACAGCAGCGGGGCGCCTCACGCGACCTGCGTTTGGATTGGGAATTTAAAGGTCCTACCAATATTGGCGGACGAATTACTGACCTGGCCATACATCCTTCTGATTTAAATACTATTTATGTGGGTGCTGCATCTGGTGGTGTACTTAAAACAACCGACCTTGGTACCACCTGGGAAAATACTTTTAACGAAGCAACAACTATCTCCATTGGGGCTGTAGCTATCGACCCGAATAACCCGGAAGTGTTGTATGCCGGAACCGGTGAAGCCAACGCTTCCAGTTATAGTTTTCTTGGTGATGGCGTTTATAAAACAACTAATGGAGGCGATACCTGGGAAAATATTGGGTTGACTGCTTCTGCATACGTGGGTCGAATCATTGTGGATTACAGTAATTCTGAAAATGTATATGTAGCTGCCTGTGGCAATCTTTTTTCTGTGGGTGGCGAAAGAGGTATCTATAAAAGTCAGAATGGGGGAATGGACTGGGAGCAAGTGCTGTTTGTAAACGATTCCACTTCAGGCGTTGACCTGGTGCAACATCCTGAGAACCCGGAAATTTTATTTGCTGCTATGTGGGAACGGAAACGCGGATTGAATTCCCGTAATTCATTTGGAGACGGCTCCGGTATTTGGAAATCCATTGATGGAGGCAATACCTGGGAAGAAATGACAAATGGGGTTCCCACAGGAACTAATGTAGGGCGAATAGGTCTGGCCATTGCCAAATCTAATCCGGATGTATTGTACGCGGTGTACGATATGCCAAACACCGAAGTAAATGTATATAAAACAAATAATGGAGGCGATACTTGGAACCAGACAAATGACAACGCGCTAGATGGTATGAACAGCTCCTTTGGCTGGTATTTTGGGCAGATTAGGGTAGATCCCGTTAATGAAAACCGGGTGTATGTTTTTGGTGTGGATATGTACCGCTCCGATAACGGGGGTAACTCGTGGAACCATATTGCCGGTTATTTTAATTTCAATGAAATTCATGTCGACCATCATGCCATGTTTATTGATGAAAATACAGGAAGAATTTTTGAAGGAAATGATGGCGGCTTATATATCAGTGACAATTATGGAGAAGACTGGCAAAAGCTGAATAAGCTGGGTATCACGCAGTTTTACGATATTGAAATTGATTACCTGATGCCGCACAGGTTATACGGTGGTACACAGGATAACAACACCGTACGTACCCTTACGGGTGCCATTGGTAGTTGGCAGGCCATACTGGGTGGTGATGGTTTTTACAGCCTCGTGGATTATACCAATAACGATAACATCTATGCTGAATCACAAAATGGTGGTCTGCATAAATCAACCGACGGGGGCTGGGATTTTGATTATATCGCAGGGCAGATGGACAATGACCGTATCAACTGGTCGGCACCATTGATCATGCACCCGGAAGATCCTGAAATCTTGTATTTCGGCACACACAGGGTTTGGAAAACGACCAATGGAGGTTGGAATTGGACACCGGTTTCGGGTGATCTTACCCAGGGCAGTTCAGGTAGCTTTCATACGCTCACCACGCTTGCCATATCCTCTTTAAATCCAGCCATTGTATTGGCCGGATCGGCAGATGGCAGGGTACATATTTCTACCACAAACGGCCTTGTATGGAACGATATTTCCGAAGGCTTGCCAGTCCGCTGGATCACACGTGTTGAAACCGATCCCTTTGATGAAAATACCATTTACGCCACCGTTTCCGGTTTCAGGTGGGAAGAAGCACAACCCCATGTGTTTAAATCGACGGATCTTGGTGAAAACTGGACAAATATTTCCGGAAATTTACCCGACCTGCCAGTGAACAATATTAAATTAGATCCTGAAAATGAGGGATATATGTTTGTAGGCACTGATGCCGGGGTTTATTATTCGGAAGATGGTGGCGAATATTGGGAAAATATTATGAGCAATTTGCCCAATGTGCCGGTTACAGCCATGAAAATTCATAACCCTACACGCAAACTGGTCATCGGCACCTATGGTATTTCTGCGTACAGCATTGATCTGGATTACCTGGTTGGGGCCAATGAAAATCCATTGGCAGCAACTGCTGACCTGACTTGTTATCCAAATCCGGCCAGTGCCCGGAACGGAGATATTACTATAGCGATAAATGGCTTGTTTAA